>CAZGRF010000074.1:0-12116 GCA_964527825.1 uncultured Pirellulales bacterium | reverse complement strand
TTGGCTCGACCTGGATATCGCCTATGGCGGAAAAGCCGGCCCCTTTGTCATCATGGACGCCGACGGTACCAGCCACACCCTGAACACGTCGGACACATCTGTCTTTACCTTGGGCAGCGCGCTGACCGCCGTGAACCTGGGTGTGGGAAATAGCTTCACGGACGGCATACAGAGTTCTTCCAGCGGCAATTGGTACGATGCCAAGATTCACTTCGATCTGGCCAGCACACCGATCAGCTCCCTGACGCTGGTCAACACGACCGACTGGATTGCTCCGACCGGCACGATGAATCTCCAGATCGTCCCGGTGCCGGGCGCCCTGCTGTTGGGCATGCTCGGCTTGGGTGTGGCCGGCGTGAAGCTGCGTAAGCGCGCATGATGAAGCGGTCCGCGCGGGCCGGAAGAAGACCTGGGATTCGCGCCACTACAGGCTATGAGGTTAGACTTATGAAGAAGCTGCTTGTTACCTTACTTGTGTTTGGGTCGGCTTCAGTCGCGTCGGCCGATCTGATCGGTCCCGCGCCTGCAATCGACACGCCGTATCTCCAGTTCTCGGATAGCCCGTTCTTCGGTCTGAGCTTCAATTGGTTCTATCTGGAGAACTTCGAGGATGGGGTCTTGAACGTCCCCGGCGTCACCGCATCGGGAAGCAACTTGGCTGTGATTCCACCGGGTTGGTTGGGTTCGATCGACTCCGTGGATGAAGACGATGGTTCCATCGACGGCAGCGGCCTCAGCGGTCATTCCCTGTTCACGCTCGATGGTTCGGGCGGCATCACGTTCACGTTTGCTGCGGGCTCGCTTCCCACGCACGCCGGTATCGTGTGGACGGATGGGGAAGGCATGACAACATTTGAGGCCTTTGACGCCAGCGGGGTATCGCTGGGAACCGTCTCCGCGACCCACGCCACGCCTGGCTCCTACGGCGGCCAGACGTCTTCAGATCGTTTCTACGGTGCCATCGATCTGGGCGGCATCTCGAAGATCCACATCATGAACGCCACGGGTGGTATCGAGGTGGACCATCTGCAATATGGGGTAGTCGTGCCGGTCCCAGGTGCCGTGTTGCTGGGCATACTTGGTCTGAGCGTGGCTGGCGTGAGATTGCGTAAGCGCGCATGAAAGGGTCTACACGAGACGAGACGGCAATGGAGCCACGACCGGTGTAAGAAAGGGTAGGCATATGAGAGCCATAAATACGCGTTGGGTGCTTGCTGCGACTCTGGCCGCGCTCGTTCTGGGCGGCACCGGCGTCGCGAAGGCCGACCTCTACGATCTGGCTGCGGACTGGAGTGACACTGACAACCCCAACGGTGCCTGGTCGTACTGGGTCGGCGGTGCGCCGCCAGCCGTGTCCTATCATCGTGGCGGTGACCCATTCAACAATCCGCCTGGCTACCAGCCTATTTGGGCCCACACCAGCAATACCTATTTTGGGTGGTCCAAGAGCAACGGCAGCAACAGCGCCAGTAATCCGACTTGGGATCTCCAGCCAGGCGATGTCTACGGTCATACACAGGGTCTTCTCGAAATCCGGTGGACGAGTCCTGAGGCGGGGTCCGCAGACGTATCCGGTGGAGTCTGGGCGATCAGAGACATTGGTAGATCGAACTCGTGGCAAGTCACTCTCAACGGGAGCGTGCTCGCCTCTGGCTATGTTTACAGCGGCGACGCTTACGACCGCGCGAATCCTTTTCCCATCGACCTCAGTTTCGACGTGGGTGTTGGAGATGTCGTGGCGTTCAGCGCCCGGCCGGACAGCACTCACGGTGATGGGATCCAGGACTACATTGCGCTCAACCTTAGCATCGATGTTGTGCCCGTCCCTGTTCCCGCCGCAGCACTGCTGGGTCTGCTGGGATTGAGCGTCGCGGGAGTGAAGTTGCGTAAGCGTGCCTGAGCGCCCCACTGAGTGCAGTTCGGGGCACATGTTAAGTTGATAAATGGATGGAGGCTAGTGTGACATTGAAGATAGGTTCCTCATCTCTGTAGGGCCAGACGCGAATGGGCTTGCCAGGCTCGCCGGATGCGAGGAAGATGATGGTCCTATCGCACTCGTATGTGCCGCCGCGCACATAGATCGTCTCGCCCGGCTGGACGACCGCGATCGCCTTCTCCAGGGTCCTGAAGGGATGCTCCTGCGTGCCCGCTCCGGCGTCATTGCCGTCTGTGGCAATGTAATAGACCGTGCTGTCCGCGGCGAAGAGCGGACAGGGCACCACTGCCAAACCATAGACCAGGACGAACAAGATGTAAATAAAGCTGTTTCGTTTCATGGCTGATTTCCTATTCTTTGGCTCCATGCGTATGCAGCAGGTCGGCAACCTCGGTATGTTCTCCTTCTTTGGCCCAATCGAGCGCGGTTCGACCCCGGCTGTCTTTCACACTCACGTCCGCACCATGTGCGAGCAGAATCTCCACTGCATCTTTGTGGCCGCCAATGGCCGCTCGGTGCAAGGGTGTCCAATTGTTCTGGGTCTTTGCGTTGACATCCGCCCCCTTGGCGATGAGCAGTTTTGCCACCTCCCGGTGACCCGCCGAAGCCGCACTGTGCAATGGCGTATTACCTTGTTTGGTCTTGGTATTGACGTCTGCCCCTTTGGACAGCATCAGCGCCACTAGTTCCCGGTCCCCAACCTGGGCGGCTTGATGCAAGGGTGCGCTCCCGTCCTCTGCCTGTGCCTGAACGCTGGCGCCATGGGCGATGAGGAGCGTGGCGACCTCTGTCCGGCCCAATGACGCGGCCCAATAGAGGGGTGTCCAGCCGAGCTTGTCTTGGGCATTGATGTCGGCACCTTCTTCTACGAACTTCTCTATGCCGGCTAGGTCACCCGTACACGCGGCGAGGTAGAGCTTGGGGATGTCAATTCCCTCCCTCACGAAGAATCCAACAATGTCCCTGCTCCCCTGGTCGACCGCATAATGAAAGGCCGTCCGGTCGTCAAGGACCTTGACGTCGAACTTGGCTCCCTTGCCTACGAGCAGCTTGACGGTGTCCAGGTCGTCGTTCCAAACCGCGTAGTAGATGGGCGGATAGTCTTTCTCCCCGGTGAGGTTAACATCAGCGCCGTTGATGACGAGAAGCTTCACGATGTCTCTGTTTTCAAACCAAAGAGCGTAGTACAACGGCGGGTAGCCATACTTGTCTTTGCCATTGACATCGGCACCTTTAGCGATCAGGAACTCGGCAACTTCGTTGTGGCCTGCCTGGACCGCATGATGCAGCGGGGTCAAACCTCTGGCGTCCGCTCCGTTTATGTCAGCGCCCTCTTCGAGAAAGTCCTCTACTCTTTCCAGGTATCCCAGTTGGGCAGCCACATGGATGGATGCAATCTCAGCACCGTTGGCGACGAGCGATTCCACGAGTTCCGGGTTATTGCGGCCTATCGCGATTTCAAGCGGTGTCTTACCGTCATTGTTCTCAAGGTTGAGGTCGGCGCCATCGGAAATCAATAATCTGACGACCGTGGCGTGGTTGCTTTGAATGGCTTGATGAAGGGGTGTCTGGCCTCTATGGTCCGCCGCGTTGATAGCGGCCCCTTTCTCAAGGAGCATCTCTATAATACTGTTGTGGCCTCGACTGGCGGCAATATAGAGTGCTGTTTCACCCCAGCGATCCCTTGAGTTCAGATCTGCACCTTCTGAAATAAGCCGTGCAACTGTTTGATGAGCACCGTTCTGAACGGCATAGTGCAGGCGTGTATACCCATTGCCGTCTAACGTGTCTATGTCCGGCGCTTCTCCGAGCAGCGCTTCTGCCTGACTTGGCCCATCCACAAACGCAAATGGCTGTTCTCTTATCCACTCCACGATTCTCCGGGCGGTGAAGGAGAAGCCATCAGCCGAGGTATGCCCGTCGTAAGGTATGAACATAGATTCCATTCTGTTTGGCGGATAGTGAATCATCAGATAAGGGATGTTTGCACGCTGAGCGGCACGGCATACCACTTGTCTGGCCTGTCCGTCCTGAATGGTGTATTGAGGAAACTGCTCTGCAATGATCTCGCGTATTCTCAGGGAATGTCCCTGGTTCCCGTAAGCTTCCTGTGCAACGACAACCAACAGCTTTGCCTGGTAATTCTCCACGTGCCTCTTCATATCATTGAAGATTCGAAGCAGGATCTCTTCAGCGAGGTTCCGTTCAGATTCGAAATTGAGAATCTCAGGCCATTGGCTTGCCATGAACTGAGTGCACTCTCTCCTTGCATACTCTAGATTGATACGCTCCTGTTCGCCGCCATCACGGTACGGGCCGACGTCTTCCGATAGTTCAACGTGGCTCCCCCGTAACCGGAGTCTCTTCTGACGCAAGCCCTGAAGCAGTTGCCACATCCGGCTATGCTGGAACTGCCGCGTTGCCGCAGGCGGTGCGGCGGGCAAAGCATGGGTAAAGGCTTGATTGAGCGAGCCAAAGTCTGGCCCAAAATGGAAATGAGTTTTCGCATCGTATAACGTTGGTCTGACGTACGTCACGCGGCGTCCTTCCAGGCACGCATAGGGCTTTGTGCTGCCATAATCGACGCGCCTGGAAAGACCACTGAGATCGTTTATGGGATTGAAATAGATGATAACCAGGGAACCAGGGGCGAGCCGCCCCAAAGACCGCAGACGCAGGTAATACTGACAGGGCCCAAATCCCGGTACTCCGCCATTGAACACGAGGCACTTATGTTGATCCGTTGAAAGAAGCGTATGCAGTTGGTATGCCAGGGTTTGGTCTTCCTTGAGACCATACCCGAAAGTATGGGAGTCCCCAATCGTTATGATGCTGCATTCCTCTGTGCTGCAAATATCCTGCCCGTCTTTACGGAAGCCGTTTCCTGTACGGATCACGATGTCAAATCCCTTGGGATACTTCGCAACGTGATGCGAGACACCGGGAGCGGGCGCCCAGCCGAGATCCGGATCCGGTGTCATGTACGAAGTCTCGCCGAACATCTGCGTGGGCATCGGAAGGCACAGGAAAGAGAGCCCAACATAGGAAAGAAGTTCAAGAGCCATCAAGAAGAGCACGAGCACAATCAACGAGAAGAATATCTTCCTCTTGATCGTGAATTTCTCGTGTTGTGTTGTTTCTACCTGTTCAACCACTTGTCATATCTCCAGTTGATTACAGCCGACGTATATGTTGAAGCACACTGTCCGCGAATTCCCGCACCGCGTTCAGATACCGGTTGGGGGCGTTTGGATCTGGGACCGCATAAGCCGGCAGGGTGAAGACGATCGAGGCGAGGGTGACTGAAAGAATGGTCAGAGCTATCGATTTGTTCCTCATGGCACATACTCCCTGTTGAACAGGCTGATCGTACCGCGACGAGTAGTCCAGAGGTGTATTGTACCGATGACCCCAGATGCCGGCAAATTGAATCGTTGTCGCTATGAGGCTGACCACAACCCTTAAAACCCCTCCCCGGCTCTCTATTCATAGGTTGGAATAGAGAGCCTTTCACGTTAGATGGAAGGCCTCGAGGTGAAACAAAATGGCAGGACAACGACCTGTAGCAAAATTCGTAGCCGGACAAGTTTCGGCTGCCCTCTGGGAGAATCTAGTGACGACCAAAACAGGCAAGCAAGTGACAATGCTGAAGGCGACGGTCGAACGTCGGTACAAAGACAGGGACGGACAGTGGAAATCATCGAACAGCTTTTCACGCAACGAGATCCCATTGGCCATCTACTGCATGCAGAAGTGCTTCGAGCATATCATTGGAGCCCAGCAAGACGAAGACGGCAGTGTCGAAGAAGAGACGGTGTATTGAAAGGCGGCTTATTGCCGCTTCTTTTCTTCTTTTCTCTTTCTTCTCTCCAATAACTCAACCACGACCTTTCGATGGCTCACCCCTTCTTAGCTGAATCTACAAACAGACCATGTTCAAGGTTCGTGGTCTGGCCGCGGTTTCTGGCGATACGTGCTGTCGGGCACCTCAGCCCGGGGGTGAGCCTGAGGTTGCCCCAATGAGGCAATCCAGGGGTGATGAAAATGAGAAGATGTGCTTTGTGCAAGAAACCCAAGCGTGAGAGCGAACTCATCGGCAGGTTGTGCAGCCGTTGCGACCACATACAGGGCGAGGTCATGGCAGACCTGCAAGCGGAGTTCAATGCGGTCTGAGGTGGTTCAGATGAAACGGGAGGAACTGCGGAAGGCTGCACGCGAGGCCTTGGAGAAGCTGATTCGGGATGTCGGGGCCGGTGTCAGCGAGACATTGAAACAGTACCTGAAAGCGATGGGCAGGTTCCATCGCTACAGCGTCGGTAATGCAATCCTGATCCAGTTGCAGAGGCCGGATGCGACGCACGTTGCGGGTTTCCGAGCATGGCAGAGGCTCGGGCGATACGTGAAGAAGGGTGAGCACGGCATCGCGATCATGGCGCCGGTTGTGTGGCGCAGGAACACGCAACAAGACACAGGCGACGAATACAAAGATGACGAGGTGGTTTCAACCTTCAAGACGGCCTATGTCTTTGACATCAGCCAGACAGAAGGCAAACCGTTGCCAGAGTTCGCCAAAGCCAAAGGAGACCCGGGCAGCTATTTGGAGAGGCTAGAACGGTTTATCTCGGACAGAGGTATTACGCTGGAACGCAGCGAGAGCCTCAGAATGGCTGAGGGTGTATCGATCGGCGGGACTATCCTGCTCAAGGCTTGCCTGGCCCCGGCTGAGGAGTTCTCGGTGATGGTTCATGAACTGGCCCACGAGATGCTGCACCAGGACCGGGCGAACCGGCCGAAGGAGAAGACGGTTCGAGAGGCGGAAGCCGAGGCCGTGGCGTACGTGGTTTGCCAGGGGATTGGCCTGGATGCCCTTGGCTCCATTTACAGGCACATCGTTCTCACCGCGAATCTGTCGGCTGGAACATACACCTTCGAGGAACTGAACCAAGGCAATAGCAGGAGCATGTATGGCATTGCCGCGGTTCCTGTTCCCGGTGCGGTGCTCCTGGGCATTCTGGGCTTGAGCGTGGCCGGCGTGAAGCTGCGCAAGCGTGCCTAGTGAACCGGCGGCTTCGGGTTGAGAAAGTCACCAAGCTGAGGCGTTGCCTATCAATGGAGGTGGAATGAGAATGCGAAAGGTAGTATTCGTTGTTTTGTTGTGTGCGCTCGGCGCAGGGCCGGTCATGGCAGACTTGACCATGACGTATGATGGTCCTTATCTGACCAATAGTTGGTACAGCAATGTCAGCGCAAGCGGTGTGGGCCCCTATGACACCGTCGCCGTGAGAATCGCTTCAGGATCGGACGTGTTCGAGAGTCCCGCCATAAGGAACATCAGCAACCCCGCCTGGAGTATGGTGCTGGACGGACCTACTCTGGCATCTTTTGCCGGGCCTGACGTTAGCAATATGAGCTGGCGCCTGTATTTTGCCGGCGACCTTCCTATGGCGACGCCGCTTGAGTTGGACTGGGCTCTTTTCAACGATAAACAGTTGACGGCCTGGACCCATTGGCTCGTTGGGACCGACGGAGTATTGCAGCAGTGGTGGCTAAACCCGTCTAACGGTTGGCAGCCGGAATACTCTTCGGTCGTTCCCGTGCCTGGGGCGGTGCTGCTGGGTCTGCTGGGCTTGAGCGTGGCCGGCGTGAAGTTGCGCAAGCGCGCATGACGCCCCGGAGACAGGCAATCGAGCGGTTGAAGAGAAGACTGGCAAGTGAAGCTCCATCCGAGGGGCTTCGCTTACAGTCATTGAGAAAAGGAGGTGGTGAATGAAACAGATGGTGTTTATTGTGGCATTGTGTGCGTTCACGGCCGTGCCGGCAACGGCGGACATGGTCCAAAACGGCAGCTTTGAGATTGGCACCGATCCGGGAGGTGGGTATCTCGAACTGGACGCCGGCTCAACTGCCATCACCGATTGGACGGTCATCGGCGGCGGAGTGCGGGCCGTAGACTACATTGGCGGCTACTGGGTGGCCTTCGATGGTTCCCGCAGTCTGGACTTGAACGGTCGTCCTGGTCCGGGTGGCGTAGAGCAGGTCATCAGTACCACGCCCGGCGAGACGTATGTGGTTACGTTCTATATGGCCGGCAATCCGGATGGCGGTCCGACCATCAAGACGATGGACGTTTCTGTAGATACCACTGTACCACAGACTCAGTCGTTTGGCTTCGACACAACGGGCAAGACTAGGAGCAACATGGGGTGGACGCCTATGCAGTGGTCGTTCGTCGCTGATGCTCCCAGCACGACACTCCGTTTCATGTCGACTGTCGTCTATCCCGGCAACCCCAGTAACGTCGGCTGGGGACCGGCCTTGGACAATGTCAGTGTCGTTCCCGTTCCAGCGGCCGTCCTGCTGGGGATGCTCGGCTTGAGCGTGGCCGGCGTTAAACTGCGCAGGCGTGCCTGAGGGCTCGATCACGGGTGAGTGCGTGGTTCCGGCGGCGCGCGACCGAAGTTCGGTCGGCGTTTCTGGCTGCGCCTGTAGAGAAGGAGGTGGTGAATGAAACAAGGAATCTTGGCAGTAGTGTTGTGTGTCTTTCTAGCGGCGCCGGCTGCGGCGGACATCGTCACGCTCAGCCCCGACGCGGTGAACAGGATTATCGGCACGAATTGGGCGAACATGCACTGGACCGACTATTTCTCAACGAGCGGTCATGGTCCTCAACGGACCCTGGTCTATACGAGCGCGGCCAGCTTGCTGAGCGCCCTCAACGCGACCCTCGGGCCTCTCGGCCCGGGCCAGTACTACCAGATCAATTCGGCGGTGCTGCGCGCCGGGGTCGACAGCGACGACTACGCGACTGAAGGTGCGGCCCGCGCTTTCGAGGTCCTCGTTCCGTACGACACCAGTACCGTCACGTGGAACAGTTTCAACGGCGGCGGCGTCTCCGGTGTCGACTATTCCTCGACGCCCGCGGCGACCGGGGTCGTGACCGGCAGTTCGACCCGTTGGACGCTCACATCACTCGTTCAGGACTGGGTAGGCGGTGCGACGAACTACGGTTTGTTCTTCCCTGACAATGCCCCGCCGCAGCCGTCGAATACGCCGGACATGGCCGATGAATACACCCGAACTCTGGCAGGCCATGTCGAGTGGACGCTGGACGCCACAGTCGTCCCCGTCCCCGGTGCGGTTTTGTTGGGTCTGCTGGGTTTGAGCGTGGCTGGCGTGAAGTTGCGCAAGCGTGCTTGAGGACCGCATGATTAAGGATGTAAGGAAAGAGAAGAAAGGAGACTGAATTGTGAAACGATTGACAGTAATTTGTGCGGTACTTGTTGTCGCCGCTGGCAGTGCCAGTGCTGACCTCACGGTCTATACCAACCAAGCCAGTTGGGAAGCCGCTCTGAGCACCCCCGTCAACACAATCAACTGGGACGACGTGACCGTCCCCCCCGACTCATTCCCCGGGGGGAACCCGGCAGCGGATTCACCCTCAGTCGTGATTTCGGCAAATCGATATTCGGGGATGCCCGGCAATCCGACCTTGTCGATCGATGCCAGCTCGGGTCTCTACGTGATGGACCCGAGTACGGGCGAATTCGCCGTAGATTACTTCCCCGTCAGTTATGACAATGTCTTCTCGCCGGACCCTGCGGGCAGCCCGGAGGGAGTCCTGACGATCTCTTTTGGGGAACCGGTATACGCACTGGGAGCTTGGTTTCTTGACGTTGAATATGATTACGACAGTACAGGTATCGAGGTCGACGGAACACTTTCTGCGTTTGGCTCAGACCAAGGGGACGATTCGGCGTCTTTCTTGGGCATTGTCTCAACGATTCCATTTACAAGTGCCAATATTCATATGAGCAGCGATCCGGGAGGCAATGGCGTGGGAATCGACGACACGATGTATGCGGTGGTTCCTGTTCCAGGCGCTGTTCTGCTTGGTATGCTTGGCTTGAGTGTGGCTGGCGTGAAACTGCGCAAGCGTGCATGATGGGCCCGGGGCCCGGGCAATCGAATAGTCCAAGAAGGCTGGCAAGTGAAGCTCCGTCCGAGGGGCTTCTCTTGCAGCCATTGAGAAAAGGAGGTGGTGAATGAAGCAGGTAGTTGTGGTTGCAGTTCTGTGTGTGTTTGTATCCGTGCCGGCCCAAGCGGAGATAATGCACACGGCAAACGTTCTCACGGGGAATCAGGACTGGAGCAGCGTCGGATTGACGTTTGACGTTAACCCCGGACCGGGGATCCAGATTCTTCAGCTTGGCATCTATGACAGCGCCCAGGATGGGATACAGGGCGGCGCGACTTTGTCCACGCTGCTGTTTGACTCTTCTCAGACGGTGCTGACGCAGATGGACTTTTCGGCGAACGATCCCGGCACGCTGGTCGGCGCGTATCTCTTCAAGCCCTTGGCGCCGCCGCTGGTGCTTTCGCCTGGCCAGTACACCATAGTCGGTTACGGCTTCCACCTGGGTGGCAACAACGAGTATAACGCGAATTTCACTCATACCGGCTGGCCGACATTCAACGACGGAGGCGGTCTGATCAGCTTTGTCGATTCGGTTTGGGGAGCCAGCAGTGTTGATATGCCTCCAACTTATCCAACACGTTCCGGGGCAACCACGGTCCATGGAGTTGCCGACTATTTCGACGGGCCGAACATGGAGTTCGAGGTCGTTCCCGTTCCCGGCGCTGTTCTGCTTGGTATGCTCGGCTTGAGCGTGGCCGGCGTCAGGCTGCGCAAGCGTGCCTGAGAGCTCTCAGGCAATGATGCGCTCCGTAACGCACGAGTGAGGTACCGTCGTTGGTGCCTCATCGGGCGGTTAGCGGATTCGCGAGGATAGCGTGTAACGGACTGGTTGAAACCTAAGGAGAACAATGGAGGAGAAGACATGATGAAACGACCGATAGCAATTTGTGCGATGTTGTTTGTCTTAGCTGGCGGCGTCAATATCGCGAGGGCTACCCTATGGACAGAGGTCGGTGACGCCGGTGAACTTCCCGGCACGGCTCAGGTGGTTTGGGGCTCGGGACCGTTGCTGACGATAACAGGTACATATGGATCAGGCGCAGCGGGCGCAGATATGTATGAGATACTTATCGTGAATCCGGCGGGATTCTCGGCATTCGCTGACGCGCAAGATCCCCAACTGTATCTGTTTGACGCAAGTGGTATGGGCGTAGGTATGGGTGTGTACGCGAACGATGACACCGGTGGCACGTTGGACTCATACCTTCCGCCTGGCCATGTGTATAGTCCCACGACTGCCGGGAGGTACTATCTGGCCATCAGTGGTGCGCCTCGTGACCCCTACAGCGTGGGTGGGCGTATCTTCCCCGACCAGCCGTGGGAGGCCATCCAGGGACCGACAGGTCCGGGAGGCGGTAGCCCCCTTAGTTACTGGAGTCCGGGAGCGTCGCATTCTGCTGCCTACACAATCACCTTGACGGGAGCACAGTTTGTCCCTGTTCCGGGCGCGGTCGTGTTGGGCCTGCTTGGCTTGAGTGTGGCCGGCGTGAAGCTGCGCAAGCGTGCCTGAGAGCTGGCTACGGGCGATCGCTGACATGGCTCGTTGTGGCTGGCCGTAGTGGCTGACTGCGAGTGGGCAAGACAGCAAAATGGAAAGAGGCTGAGAGCTTCGGCTTTCGGCCTTTTCTTTTTGCGCGGGCGTCAAAGCCCGCGCTTGCCTGCCCGGGGGCCTGCAGCGGAGGACGCTTCAATCGAACTGGATATCGACGGCGATGAATTCGACGTTGGTGTTGCCGTTGTAGTTGTTGATCTGGGCTTCGTAGGCGGCGCTGAAGCAATCGCTTTCGAGCAGCTTCTTTTCGAGATGGCCCATCCGAAAGCCGACGCAGCGGACGGTGGCCGTGTTGTCGGTGACTGCGAATTGCAGATGCTCGCCCTTGGCGCCGACGCGTCTGGGAGCGGCAGCCAGGCGTAGGCCTTTCGTAGCGAAGACCGGCTTGCGATTACCCTCGCCGAACGGACCCAGCATCTCAAGCTGGCCCACCGCCTCACGCGTGAACTGACGCAGCGGTGTCACCGCGTCGATGTTCAGGTGAGCGACCACGTCCTCCTCCTTCAAGTGCTCGGTCGCGTACGCCTCGAAGTCGGCCGCGAAGTCTTCGATCCGGCCCGGCTCGATAGTCAAGCCGGCCGCCATCGCGTGGCCCCCGAAGCTCGTCAGGTGATCGCCGCATGCCTTGATGGCGCTGAGCAGGCAAAAGCCCG
>CAZGRF010000073.1:0-12206 GCA_964527825.1 uncultured Pirellulales bacterium | reverse complement strand
CACGATCGTGCGAATCAGAATGCGCAGTGTTTCGTTCAAGGCATAGGGGTTAGCCTGCAGATCGACACCGAGTCGATCCAGGATAACGAGTTCCAGGCTCAGCATACCACTGCCGTACGCGTGTCCCTCGCTGTCTTGTTTGATGTCTTTGGTCCAGAAGAGAGATCGGCTGGGGTGCCGATAGGTCTTCTCAAAGGCCTGCCCCACTGCCAGAGTTGCGGGCCTTTCAGTCTGGCTTTGATCTTCTGCCGACAGGGCCTGCCATCGTTCGATCTCCCGCTCGCGTTCAAGCACATCCATCTGGCGCGCCCTGTACGTTCGGATGATGGTCTGTGGCTGCGTGGACTTGAGCAGGGCCGGATGCGCTCTCAAGCCTGGAGCAAGGGTTGGCAGCAACATGGGCAATCCAAAGAAGAGGATGGCCGTCGCCAGGATCGAACACCAGGCCCCCGTCCTGTTCGCGCGGCGCCATTTCATGCCCAGCCAGAAACTCGCCGCCACCATGACATTGAGCTCCCACCAGAGCTTGAGCTGCTGGAGGATGGTGTCGAATTGCGTCGCGATCAGGGCGCCTCCGATCACCACAAGCGCGCCGAGCCAGCGCCCGACCTGGACGTAGTGTCCCTCCGCATGATTCGGGAACAGGGGACGATAGATGTTCTGGGTCAGCAGACTGGAGCCGGTAATCATGAGACAATCGGCCGTGCTCATCAGTGCCGCCATGAGGCAGGCGATCATGAGTCCGACGAGCCCCAGGTTCAGGGGCCCGAGCAGGTCCAGCGTCGCATACCCCCACACCAGGTCTGGGTTGTGGACCTGGTCGTGGTACAGCACCACGGCCGAGAGGGCAAAGAAACCCCAGAGCACGGTGCAGAAACGTTTCATGTAGCTGCCTGCCACGAAACCGAAGCGGCATTCGTACTCACCTTTGGCCGAGCCCGTGGCGGTCAGAGAGTTGGGCTGGATCACCACATTGACGGTCACCATGACCGTCAGTGCGGCGATGTAGTACCACGTGAAGTCCATGGCGGCCGGCGAGCCGAAGATCTCGAAGAAGGATTCGGGGAGCTGCGCGTGCACCGTCGCGAGAGCATCCAGCGGACCGGCGCCGCCGTAGGTGGCGTTGATCTTGTTCCAGGCAAACGGGAACAACAAGACCGACAGCAGGATGATGAACGCACCTTGCAGAGCGTCCGTGAGAAAGGCTGCCTCCAGACCGCCTGCCACCGCGTAGATCAGGACCACGCCGCATACTACCCAGATCAAGACATTCGCGTCGATGCGCGAGAATAGCTTACGCGGCTGCTGGAGGTTCAGTTCATGGAGTTGTGTTCTCTCCTCGGGCGTGAGTGTGCTGTAGTCCTGTTTCTTGAGTCGGTCCAAGGTCTGGGCTTGATCGTATTCCGCCCGTTCGACCGCAGTCAGGGCTTCCAGGGGCTTAGGGGACAAGGCGACCACAGTTCTGGTCATGGCCGCGAATCCCACAGAGATGATGGTCATCATGCCGATCGAACCGATGACGGCGTACACGCCGGCGATGCCCTTAGATCCGTAGCGTTCCTCAAAGAAGTCACCCAGGGTCAAGACTCGCAATCGTCGCATCCAGGGCATCACGAGCCAGTACATGGGAGTGGCGACGAGATAGAGCAGAGAACTCCAGACCCCGGCGATGCCATTGGTGAACGTCGTGGTTGTTACTCCCACGGCGTTGTCGGCCGAGGTGCCCTGGCCGAAGGCGGCGAAGGTCTGGATGAACTTGCCGAAGCGCCGGCCCGCCAGGAAGTAGTCCTCGGACTTGTGAATCCGACGCGCGGACCGGAGGCCAATGCCTATGACCACGGCGAAGTACAGGGCGATCACAATGATGTCTATGACCGATAGGCCGAACACGTCAGATCTCTCCCGGGCCGAGGTCTCGTCGCAGGTCGCTTACGGCTTCGAAGATCGCGTCGATCCGTTCGTCCGTGACGGTATCATCCATGTTGATGCAGCAGATGCCGGTCAAGGCCGGATTCCGCGAGGTCTTGGCCACATCCCGGATGCTGTTTCTGATCTGCTCGGGGCCCTGCTCCCTCAGTCGCACCGGGTCCAGCCGCAGATTCAGAAATGTCGCCGGCAGATGCTCGCGCATCACACGCACGTCGCCCCCGGCGCCTACATCCACGAAGTGCAGCGCGGGAATCTTGGCGTAGGACGCGGCGTATCGGTGGGGATCGGAACCGCAGTAGTGCACACCAAAGGCCTTGTAGCGCTGACTCCACTGCATGTCGTACTCCAAGAGGAATCCTTCGTAGTCCTTCTCCGAGATCATGGTATGGGTGCATTCCGAGTGAAGCACGACGGGTTTACGCAAATGGCGCACATTTCGATTCACTGAGATCGAGCTGGTCCCGGTCTTGGCGACCACGAAATCCACAAATCGGGTGATCACCTGAGCGATCTTGGCGAACTCGCGCTTGATGTGCTCCGGATCGGTGTACATATCGATGAAGAGATCTTGCCCGCGCAGGTCCAGAGCAATGTTCAGTATCCCCGCGAAGTTGACATCGCCGGTGACATAACCGTGGGTCAGTTCGAGCTGATCACATAGCGATTCAAATGTCTTGAAGGCTTTGCCAGCAAACGCGGCGTCCGGGTCAACGTGCAAGCGTTCCTGCTGCGCAGGGATCACTTGCGGCGGATGTCCGTCGCGATACTCGACTTGGCAGCCCAACATCTCCTGCAGCAAGTACCCCGCGGCCAGATGGACAGGCCCCACCTCCGGCCGGGTTTCCTTGGATCCCAGGCCGTGCCGGCCCCAGCGGTCATACAGCACGCGTTCCATCCGGGCTTCCGCTTCCACGCGCCGGGCCGGATGATAGAAGAAGTCACGATCGAACGTGATGCCCGTATGGCGATGCCACCATTCTGGCGCCAGTACGATGTCGACCGGATAGGCTGGGTCCGTCTCGTTCATGCGTATCCGTCACACCTGACATATCTCGTGCACTGCGTCATAGACTTCCGTTTGCTCCTCCGGAGTCTGACAATACGTGACGACAATGAGCTTCAGTCCCGGCTTCCAAAGAGCCTTGACGCATTCAAGTACCGTCTCCCTGCTGCCGACCATCCGAGCGTTGAGCGCGATGCCGCTGCGCGCGAACACCTCGGCGAATCGAGCCGGATCATTGGGACCGGGATCGGTCTCTAAGGTGAAGGCCCCATCCACCATGACAAGGCCAGGGATGTTCCGCACGACCTCCGCCTTGTCCGCCCAGTTCCCGCACGAATGGACGGCGGGACCGGCGAAGGGCTCCCCGCATCGACTCAGGCTCGGAACGCCGAATTCGCCGTATTGGGTCGGACTCAGGAGTGTTATCACATCATCGCTCATGCCCAATCCGGAAAACGCCCGACTGCTGGCGAATCCGTGGCCCGGCCAGACAATGGTATCCCCAATCAGTTCCAGTTGCTTTCTGACGAAGTCAATCTGGATGGGCACGAATTGGTCGAGAATTTGACCAAGAACCTGTGGTGCGTCCAAGAAGCCCAGGTAGAAGCTGTTCGTCTCGACAAGGAACGACAGCGCATTGAGGGGCGATTGGGTATCCGTCAGGCTGATGGGGAGTCTGCCTCGCGTGGCGTCCAGGAAGTATTCGATCATCTCCAGCGTATGTTGGCCGATGGCCGTTTCTTCAACCGGGACCGCCGCGTAATCCAGTATCTCTTGGAGAGAACCAAAGGCACGGGGCACCGCCGGAGCCTGATTGTCCGGCCACACGTAGTCAATACCGAAGGCGCTGGCCAGCGTGCCGATGCCGTACCAAGGCTCCAGGAAATTGGCGATGTCCGCTTTGTACGCCATACTGGCCTTCAGGGCCCCAAGCTGATGGGCCAGCGCGGCCTCTTTGTCTCTGCACATCCAGGAAAAACACGCAGGCACACGGAAGCGGCGATGCACTGCGACGCCGCTGCCAGCCTCCCAGAAGTGACGGTTCCGTTCGAGAAGAGCGGCTTCATAGTCCGCATAGGCTTCGTAGTCGAACTGATCGGGGGCGGCGGGCGTGACCTCGGTTCCCTGGGAATCTGACAACTCAGTGTTGAACTTGTTTGCGTTCTTCATCATGTCTGACTGCAACAGCGTTATCGGCAGCGCGTTCGCAGTGACGCCGTAAGGCGTCTCCTATGCCCTCACGGGCACACTACAAACGGCGAGTAGCTAGCCACCCATACAGGGTGAGGTCCGTGGTGTCCTTGTCCGGGCGGAACAGGAAGCTCGCCAGGTAGCCCACCACGAAGAGCACCAGATGGCTGTACACACCCAGCATGTATTTGTGATGCGTGAAATTGAGCCGTCCTAAGTCGAGACGTTGCTTCTCGGGACCTCCCCCGGTCAGCAAGGCATAGGCCGTGAAGAGAATGCAGGCAACGATGCCGACGGTAAGCCCCTTGCGGTTGGTCCTCACCGTAAAGAAGGCCAGTGCAAAGATGCCGGCAATGCCGCCAGAGAAGATAGCGTACAGTCCGAAGATCTTCCCCAGCACGGCCTCGCCCCCAGAATGCACGTACCAGCACGCGATACCGATCGCGCACAGACCGCTGGCGGTCACGATGATCTTGCCCAGTGTCAGGCATTGCCTGTCCGTGGCAGTAGGCTTGAAACGTCTGTAGTAGTCTTCGACGCCAACCGCGGCCAGGCAGTTCAGGTCGGAGTCCAAGCTCGACATGGCCGCGGAGATCAGCGCGGCCAGGATCAGGCCGGTGACACCTGCCGGGAGCTGGGACATGATGAAGTGGGGGAAGACTTTGTCGCCGGTCACGTCGGCGGGAAGCTGCGCCGCCGTCTGCTGATAGTAGACCCACAGCAACGTGCCGATGAAGATGAACAGCGTCCACACCGGGACACACAGCAGCGTACCCATGAGCGCCGCGCGAATGGCGCTCTTGTCCGATTTGGCGGCCAGGAAACGCTGGACGATCGTTTGGTCCGTGCCGTATTTCTGGATAGCATAGAACACGCCGTTGATCGCCATGACCCAGAAGGTCAGGCGCGTAAAGCTCCAGTTGTAGGGTCCCATGCTCATCTTGCCGTTTTCCCAGGCTTGTTGGAGCACCGCTGCCGGACCGGCCTGCGGGCCGAACAGCAGGACGAACATGCAAATCAACCCTCCGCCGACCAGGATGCACCCCTGGATCACGTCCGACCAGATCACTGCCTCTATGCCGCCAACCAGCGTGTAGAGGATGGTAACGATGCCCAAGGCGATAATCACATGATACGTGTTCATGCCGGTCATGGAGGCCAGAGCCAGTGCCAGGAGATAGAACACCGATCCCATCTTCGTGAAGTGGGCCATGATGAAGGCCAGCGAGCTATAGAGGCGGGCAAAGTAGCCAAATCGCTTCTCGAAGTATTCGTAGGCACTAAGCCCGATGAAGCGACGGTACATGGGCACGATGAACCAGACGATGAGGACCAGCACGACCGGTACGGCCAGTCCCTGCACGAGTCGAATCCAGTTTCCGCTGAAGCCTTCGCCGGGATACGCCAGGAAGGTCACGCTGCTGATGAGCGTGGCCAGCAGCGACATGCCGATGGCCCAGGCGGGAACGGACCGACCGCCGGCGAAGTACTCGTTCGTGGACGTTTGCTTGCGGGAGAAATGCACACCCAGCCAGACGATGACGGCCAGATAGGCGCCGACGACGGCATAGTCTATCCAATGCAGACCTTCCTGGGGCATGACACGAACTTTCTATATCAGAGTCCACAGCCCGTCGGGCCAGGGATAGCTGCCCGGCTTGAGCGTCACGGCCTGCTCCGGCGATCCCTTCACGCCCAGACGCACCACGCCGGGCCCGTATTCGCCCCATACGTCCAACGTGTCCCATCCTAAGCGACGCAGAATCGCACCGGCGGTGGCCCCGCCCTCTATGAACACTTCACGAATGCGCGTCCGGTCGGTCACCTGTTGAACCAGCATGGCCACTTGCGTCCTGACGTCGAGCGCCGAGGGGGCGCTGTATCTCTCCGGCTGACCCATAGCGATGACCGCACACCCGCTCGCGGCCAACGCCGCCACTATATCGTCCGCCCATTGCCTGAGCAAGCCCTCGTCACCGGGACGAGGATTCGTGAGCAGGGCTTCGGGCATGGGACACACGGGAATGCCTATACGACGCGCCTCGGCGATGGCCCTACGTGACGTCTCGGACCTGCTGCCGCATACGAACAGCTTCGGTCCCTTCATGGGTGTCAGTGTTTTGCCAGGCAGGGTCTTCTCGGAAGTCAGACGTTTGTCGAGAATGGCTTGGAAGAAGTCTGCACCACCTGCTGCCAGTGTGCATTCGTCCAGACGTTCGGCCCACTGAGCCAGATCGTTCACGATCTCCGTCTGCGCGAGCACAAGGCCGGTTTCCTGGCCAGTGTATGTTGTCAGGTCTGATGCGTGAACTGGAAATCCTTCGGAGACGGTCAACAGATCTACCGCAGAACTATACCGGGCTGGATGTTCTGGATCGTCTGCGAATTCGGTCTCGTCCAGAGGAACGTTGTTGATGTAGTAGCGACCGTTTGAAATCACGCGGCCCTTGGACGGATTGGCGGGAGCAAGGATTGTGCGTGTCTTGCCCAGCGCTTTCATCAGCACTTCGAGCTCCGCGCCCACATTGCCCCGGAGCACGGAGTCCACCTTTTTGAAGCACCATTGAACAGGCAGCGTGCGTAGGCGTTCGGAAAGGCCCTCGACAATACGGCGGGCCGTGTCGGCCGTGACGCTCCGCGTGTCCGTGTCTATCGCGACGAGATCGGCCCCCGCCCGCGCGGCCAACCTCGTCTGCACCTGGGCGCTCAGGCCCCGCCGCCAGCCAATCGCCGCGATCTCCGCAGCGCCCGTGATGTCGTCCGCTATCACGACGATCATTGCGATCTCGCCTTGGCCAGTCTGACGGCGTACTCGATCGCGTGGATCATGCTGTCCGGCGACGCAATCCCCTTGCCGGCGATGTCGAACGCCGTGCCGTGATCTACCGACGTTCGGATGATGGGAAGCCCCAGGGTGATGTTGACGCCGTTGACCGAGGCCCAGCGGTTGTTGGCCCGGTCCCAGGTGAACCCCACAACCTTCAGCGGGATATGACCCTGGTCGTGGTACATGGCTACGCACACGTCGAACCATCCGCCGAGCGCCTTGGGGAACAAGGTGTCCGGCGGTATCGGGCCTTCGGCGCGTATCCCCTTGGATTGCGCATCCTGCACCGCCGGCGCAATGTGCTGCTCTTCTTCTGACCCAAATAGTCCTCCGTCTCCGGCATGAGGATTCAGCCCGGCTACGCCGATACGGGGTTCCTCTATGCCGAGTCCTCTGCAAGCCTCGTGCGCCAGCTCGATGACCTTCAACACCCTGGATGTCGTAATCAGGCCACTGACCCTGTTCAAAGGTACGTGCGTCGTAACATGGATGACTCGCAGGTCGCCGTAGACCAGGAGCATGGCGTAGTCTTTGGTGTCGGTGTACTGAGCGAATATCTCGGTGTGCCCAGGGAAAGCGTGTCCGGCCGCGTTGATCGCTTCTTTGTGGATCGGCCCGGTGACAGTCGCATCGATCTGCCCGGCAAGGGCCAGCTCGATTGCCTTCTCGATAGCGACGAAGGCGGCGTGCCCCGCCTCGGCTGAAACCTTGCCATAGGCCCGTTCCCCGACACAACAGCCCTCCGGTTGCAGAACATCGATCACGCCGGGCACGGATGCAGAGTCTTGTGCCGTGGGCACAGTTCGGACCTTCACGTCCAGCTTTGCCAGGGCCACGGCCTCCGTGATAACCGATGCGTCGCCGATCAGCAGGGGCTGACACGATCGCGACGAGGGTGGGACACCCTCGACACGCGCGGGCAAGATGCCCGCGACACTTTTGACGGCGATCTCAGGGCCTATGCCGCAAGGATCGCCCATAGTGATGCCAATGATGGGTCTTTTTTGATCCATAGCTGATATTGACAAGAGCCAAGGTATTGCGGATAAGACAATAGCGATGTGGTTGGGCCCTTGTCAATGAACCGTATGGGGAGTCATTGCCTATGAGCACAGGACACAAATCCACGCTCGTCGAGCGGCTCGATGCCTTGTATGAGTATGATCGCGAGCCTGTAACTGAGGACAAGCTGCACGGGTGGAAGACGTTCATTGCGATGTTCTCGGGCGAGCACATCGCCGGGACCGAGTTCGTGCTGGGACCCCTGATGGTCATGCACGGGGTATCGGCCAAGGACTTCTTCCTCGGGTTGCTGGCCGGCAATTTCCTGGCGGTGCTGAGCTGGGCCCTGCTGTGCGCTCCGGTCGGCGTCAAGACCCGCCTGACGATCTACTGGCAGTTGCGGAAGATCTGCGGCCCCTATCTGACGGTCGCCTACAGCGTCTTCTATGCCGTCATCTTGTGTCTGTTGGCCGGCGCCATGGTCAGTGTCGCCGTGACGGCGGTGTCGATCCCGTTCGGCGTCCCCAATCCGGACTACACCGCGGGCGATACGATTCCTACCGTGCCGTGGATGTTGCTCGCTCTGGTCGTCGGTGTCGTGATTGCGACGCTGGCCGTGCTGGGCTTTGAGAAGATCGCCCACTTCTCCAAGGTCTGTGCACCGTGGATGGTCCTGGTCTTCTTCGCCGGCGCGATTGCGGTGCTGGCCGATCTTGGCTGTTCCTCGATCGGCGATTTCTGGCGAGTGGCCAACGAGAAGATTTTCACCGGTGTGCCTATCGGGGCGAACTCCAAATACACGTTCTGGCATGTGATGGGATTCGCCTGGCTGTGCAACGCGACGCAACACATCGGCATGGCGGACATCACCATCTTCCGCTACGCCAAGAAATGGACGCAAGGTTTCGCATCTGCGTTCGGCATGTACCTGGGGCATTACGGGGCCTGGGTCTGCTCGGGCATTCTCTGTGCGGCCTACTTGGCGGCCGGGCACGAGAACCCCCAGCCGGGAGATATCGCCCTGTTTGGAGCCGGCTTCGCGGGGGCTGTGTGCGTGGTGATCGCGGGTTGGACCACGGCCAATCCCACGCTCTATCGCGCGGGTTTGGCAATCCAGGTAGCGACCCCGAACTGGAGACGCTGGAAAGTCACGTTTGCCGCCGGTGTGTTTATGGTTGTCACCGCCTGCATACCCGCGGTGAATGCCTATCTCGACCGCATCGTCGGCTACTATGGATTGTTCTTCATGCCGCTCGGGGCGTTCATATTCATTGATATCTGGGTCTTCCCGAAGCTGGGATTGGTCAGTGACTACGCCGAGAAGGCCAAGCTCATGATCAGTTGGCCCGCGACGTTGGCGTGGGCGGGTGCCTTCTTCTTTTCCATGTTCCTTTACGGCAAGGACCACTACGTTTGGCTGTCGACGCTGCTCGAAGGCCGACAGCCGGCCTGGCTGGCGCGTATCAAGCCGGACCTGCTGTTCTTGGTGGCGCCCGAATGGGTCGTCGCTGTGACCCTCTATACCGTGTTCTGTGTGATTCAGCAAAAGACCTCTCGTGCGAACGCTCGGTCGATGGAGGCCTGACATGAAGCCCATACTCAAGGCAGTCTCTTTTGTTGGTCTTGCTTTTACGATCGTACCGTCGTTGCTGGTGTTCAGCACTACCATCACCAAGCAAACGCACTTCAAGCTGATGATTGTGGGTCTGGTGCTTTGGTTTGCCACCGCACCGTTCTGGATGAAGAGCAAGGCCTTGGATGAGGGATAGTCGTAGCCTACCGAGTCAAGTCGTGGATTCATGTGATCTGCGCGTGACGCGTCTGCGGTGCGAATACCTGGTTGAGCCATTGGGCATCGGTGAGGTGAGGCCGCGGTTGAGTTGGAATATCGAATCGCGTCGTCGCGGCGCGCGGCAGGCAGCCTGGCGCGTGCGGGTGGCCTCATCGCCCGAGCTTCTGGCCCGAGGCGAGGCGGACCTATGGGACAGCGGGCGCATTGAGGACGACCGCACGGTGCACATCGAGTACGGTGGAATCCCGCTGGTGTCGCGCATGGCCTGTCACTGGCAAGTCCAGGTCTGGGATGAGCGGAGGGGGACCGCCGTGTCAGAACCGGCCTTCTGGACCATGGGATTGCTGGCGGTGGGCGATTGGCAGGCGCATTGGATCGCTGCTGGTCCGGACTGTCTGACCCATGCCAAACATGCGATTAGACCAACCCGAACCGAGCCAGGGACGCCGCCCTGGTTTCGCAAGACCTTCCAGGTCAACGGAAAGGTCGGGCGAGCAACGCTGTATGCCAGTGCGCGCGGTCTGTTCGAGTGCCACCTCAATGGGCAGCGCGTAGGCCAGGACATCTTCGCGCCGGAGTGGACCGACTATGACAAGCGCATTCAATATCGCACATACGACGTGACAGAGCAGGTTCGCTTTGGCGCCAATGTCCTGGGCGCCGTGCTGGGCGATGGTTGGTACAGCGGTTATGTGGGCTGGCAGGAAACGCGGGGGCACTACGGACGGCAAAACAGCCTGATAGTGCAACTGGAGATCGAGTTAGAAGACGGCACATGCCAAACCGTGGTTACGGATAGCTCGTGGCGCTGTAGTGCCGGGCCGATTGTGTTCTCCGACTTCATGATGGGCGAAACCTACGACGCGCGCCACGAATTGGATGGGTGGGCCGAGCCCGGTTTTGACGATTCGCGCTGGTCGGCCGTTGAAGAAGTCGCAGACCCTGGTGTTCCTCTCGTGGCCCAGCCCAGTGAACCCGTGCGCGTCATCGAGACCATGGAGCCTGTGTCCGTGAATGAGGCCGAGCCGGGCGTCTTTGTCTATGATCTCGGCCAGAACATCAGCGGTTGGGTCCGCCTGCGTGTCAGCGGGCCGGCGGGTGCGCGCGTGACGCTGCGTCATGGGGAGCGTCTCAATCCGGACGGCACACTCTACACGGAAAACCTGCGCAGGGCCAAGGCCACGGATGTGTATGTGCTGCGCGGCCGGGGCCAGGAGGTCTGGGAACCTCGGTTCACCTTTCACGGATTCCAGTATGTCGAGGTGACGACATCGTCCGGCCGTTTGGAGTTCCGCCTTCAGGCGGTTGAGCGCCGCGTAAACGCGGAACTCCAAACGGTTGCTGGCGAGATCGTGGGTCGCGTCGTGCACTCGGCCACACCCCCCGCCGGGACGTTCGAGTGCTCGAATCCCCTGGTCAATCGCCTATGGCTTAATGCCTACTGGAGCCAGAAGGACAACTTCCTCAGCGTGCCGACGGACTGCCCCCAGCGCGACGAGCGACTGGGCTGGATGGGCGATGCCCAGGTCTTCCTGCGCACGGCTACCTATAACATGGACGTTGCCGCCTTTTTTACCAAGTGGATGATCGATGTGGAAGACGCGCAGACGCCTGACGGTGTCTTCCCGGATACCGCCCCGCGTCTGCGCGAAGACGAGGACTTCGTCGGCCTGGACGGCCTCGGCGGGGCGGCCGGTTGGGCTGATGCCGGCGTGATTGTCCCCTGGACGATTTGGCGGACGTATGGCGACCGGCGCATCATCGAGCGGCACTACAGCGCCATGGTCGCCTGGCTGGACTACATTGAGCGGACGAATCCTGACGGCGCGCGCCGCCATGAGTTCGGCAACAACTATGGAGATTGGCTGTGCATTCCGTCGGACACGACCTTTCGTACCCAATCGCCGATGAAGACCCTGCTGGCCACGGCGTACTGGGCGGACGATGCCGCCAAGCTGGCGCGCATGGCCCACGAGATCGGACGCGAGGACGATGCGGAGCGCTTCCTTGCCACGTTCGAACGCGTGCGAACGGCTTTTCAGAAAGAGTTCCTTCGGGACGACGGCCGCCTGACTGTTGAGACTCAAACGGCTTACCTCCTGGCGTTGGCGTTCGACCTGCTGCCGGAAGAGGCGAGAGCGCTCGCCGCAGAGCATCTGGTTGAGAATATCAAAAGCCTCGACTGGCATCTGAGTACGGGATTCATTGGCATTAGTCACCTGAATCCTGTCCTGACGGCTGTGGGGCGGCCCGACGTTGCCTGGCGGCTGCTGCTCAACCAGGATTATCCCTCCTGGCTTTACCCGGTCCGCCACGGTGCCACCACTATTTGGGAGCGCTGGAATGGATGGACCGAGGAAGAAGGCTTCTTCAATCCCCAGATGAACTCGTTCAACCACTACTCGCTCGGATCAGTCGGTGAATGGCTCTACCGCTGCGTGGCCGGCATCGAGCTCGATCCG
>CAZGRF010000072.1:2861-12309 GCA_964527825.1 uncultured Pirellulales bacterium | reverse complement strand
GTCAGCAGCGGGTTTTCCATGCGAACGGTTGCCACGTCGTTTCTCCCAGTGCACGGTTCCATTCAGCCGTAGATTCGTCGTACCCTTGAATCAGTACGCCTCGGTCGCCCATCGGGTTCTGAGCGTCCTCCTTGAAAAGGGCCTTACCTGCTGCTGCCCGATGGATTCCCGTCTGCCAATCTGCGCTGCAGGTGTTGTCTCGCCCTTTCGAGGGGCCGCCAAACCTGATCGCCTCTATTCTATACTCTCGACGGCGCCTAAACAAGACGCAGGATGTGAGAAACCCCCCGGATAAGCCAAAATGCAAATGGCCGAACGCAAAACTGGGGAAGTCATGCCCGCAACGCCGGCATTGTGATATTCTCGTCCTTGATTCTTGCTCTTCCTGAAGCCACGTACCTGTGGATTACGGTTGGTTATCGGCTACGCTTCGGCCCAGTTCGCTCGCAGCTCGTGAGTTTCGGAGTGTGGATCGACGCGCAGGGGCGGATCCGCAATCGTCCTGGCCAGAGATTTCACATCCGCGTGAAAGCAGTCCGGGCTCGTGGTATAATGCCCTCTAATGTGGCAGGCTCATGCCGCTGCGCATGGTGGGCAAATGGCGATGAAGGTCCAATGCGAGTTGTGTCCGAAGGGGTGCGTGATAGCTCCGGGTCAAAGCGGCGAGTGCCGCGTGCGCGTGAACCTCGACGGGACGCTCCGCTCGGTCGTGTATGGCTATCCGTGCACGATCAACGTCGACCCGGTTGAGAAGAAGCCGCTGTTTCACTTTGTGCCGGGCACGCCGATCCTCTCGCTGGCGACGGTCGGCTGCAACCTGCACTGCAAGAACTGCCAGAACTGGGAAATATCGCAGGCCAACCCGGAGACCACGCCAGCCTTTCCGTGTCCTCCGCAAAAGGTCGTGGCGCTGGCCAGGCAGCACGACTGCCCCTTGTTGGCGTACACGTACACCGAGCCGATTGTCTATTACGAATACACCTACGATACGAGCAGGCTGGCAAGAGAGGCCGGACTGCGCAACGTGCTCGTAACCGCCGGATACATTAACGCGGAACCCTGGCGCAAGCTCTTGACGCACGTCGATGCCATCACTCTGGACGTGAAGGCGATTAGGGAAGAATTCTACCGAGATATCTGTTCGGCGACGCTGAGGCCCGTGCAGGAGGCGTTGATCATCGCCAAGAGCTGCGGCGTGTGGGTCGAGGTCTCGAACCTCGTTATCCCGACGTTGAATGACAAACCCGAGGAACTGCGCGAGCTATGCCGGTGGGTGCGAGCCAACCTGGGGGCGGAGACGCCGCTGCACTTCTTGGGGTTCTATCCGCGCTACCAGATGCAGCACCTGCCGCCGACGTCCGCCGAGACGCTCGATCTGGCGCGGCGGATAGCCCTTGACGAAGGCTTGTCTTACGTTTACGTGGGAAATGTCTTGAGCAAGGAAGGCCAGAACACATACTGCCCAGGCTGTCGCAAGTTGCTGATCGAGCGAAGCGGTTACACCATTGTGCGCAATGACATTAAGGATGGGCATTGTCCCCAGTGTCGGCGCCCGATTGACGGAGTATGGAAATGACTCGCAGGGAATTGCTCTCAAGGTTCTTGGCGCCGTGTGTTGCCGCGGTTTGGTGGGCGCGGGTGAAGAGCCGGCCGCGCAAGTGGCTCTGGGCGAAACAGGTTGACAAGTATCCCGGCCGCCTGAGGCGGATCGGCCGTGTTTCAGATCGAGCTCCATGGAGTGGATAAGATGAATGCCATGCGCAACGTCGGAGACATCCGGAGGCTGAGAGCAGCTTCCGCAGTGTGGGTTGTGTGTGCCTTCGCGCCGCTGGTTTTGAATGGCTGCAAAGGCAAAGAGACCGGTCCCGCCGACCGGCAGGAGACCGGCAGCTCCAACCCGCCGGCCGCTCCAGTTGAGAAGATCGTTCTCGACTCCACCATCGCCGGGTCGTGGTATCCGGCGGACGCGAGGCAGTTGCAGGAGCAGATCGCCGATCTCTACGAGAAGGCGGACGTTGAGCCTGCCCAGGACGTGGACGCGTTGATTCTGCCCCATGCCGGCTACGTGTACTCCGGCCAGACGGCAGTCTGCGGCGTGAAGAGCGCGGGCGGCGACTATCAGCGCATCATCGTGATCGGGCCTTCGCACCATCTGGCGATGTCTGAGATGCTGGCGTTACCCCGCGCGACGCACTACCGCACGCCTCTGGGAGAGGTGCCGCTCGACGTCGAGTTCATAGATGAGCTGTTGAAGTACCCTCAGTTTCAGCTTGTGCCGGCGGCCCACGAGCCGGAGCACAGCGTCCAGATCGAGGTGCCGCTCCTGCAATTCGAGCGGCCGCCCTTCAAGCTCGTGCCGGTCGTGGCCGGCCAATGCTCATACGGTACGATTGTCCGCGTCGCGAAGATACTCAAGGGTCTTGTCGACGACCGCACGCTGATCGTTGCCAGTTCCGACTTCGTCCACTACGGCCCGCAATACCGGTACGTGCCTTTCCACGAGGACATCGCCACCAACATCCGAAAGCTCGACATGGGCGCGTACGACTGCATCGAGCGTCTGGACGCGCGCGGGTTCCTCGACTATACGGACAGGACAGGCGCAACCATCTGTGGTCGCGTCCCGATTGCGATCCTGCTCGCGACGCTGGATTCGACCGCCAAGCCCCGGCTCGTGCGGTACGCCACCTCCGGCCAGATCACTGGCGATTTCACCAACTCGGTTAGCTATCTGGCGGTGGCCTTCTCCGGCGGCATCAGTCGTGCCGCAGAGCCACAGCCGCAGCCGCAAGCGGGCGCGTTAAGCGCTCAGGACAAGGCGCAACTGCTGTCGCTGGCCCGCAAGACCATCTCGTACGTACTGCAGAACAGGTCCCTGCCCACCGCCTCGGACCTCGGCGTTCAGCCCAGCGAAGCGATGAGCCTCCCGCGCGCGGCCTTTGTCACGCTCAAGAAGAACACCCAGCTTAGAGGCTGCATTGGTGAGATATTCCCCCAGCAGCCGTTGTACACGTCGGTGATTGCGAACGCCATGAATGCCGCCTTTCGCGACCCGCGTTTTCCTCCGGTGACTGAGAGCGAATGCACGCAGCTCGAGATTGAAATCTCCGCCTTGACGGCGCCTCGTCCCATTGCGTCGCCCAGCGAGATTCGGCTCGGCACGGACGGCGTCGTCATGAACAAAGGCGGACACTCGGCGGTGTTCCTGCCCCAGGTGGCGACCGAGCAAGGCTGGCGTTTGGAGGAAATGCTGGCCAACCTGTCCCTGAAGGCCGGCCTGGCGGCCGATGCCTGGCGCGACGGCGCGAGCTTCCTTGTGTTTCAGGCGGAAGTCTTCGGTGAAGAGCAATGAGATTCGCGCGCGGTTCGCTGATCGTTTGTTACGGCCTGTTTGCCATCGCCAGCCAGATCCTGTTGTTTCGCGAGTTCCTGACCGCTTTCGAAGGCAACGACATCAGTGTCGGCGTGTTCTTCGGGACGTGGTTCTTGTGGGTGGGCCTCGGCGCGCTGACGATCAACCGTACCGGCCGCATCGCTGACGCACTATCCAGACACGCGGGGCTTCTGCTGCTGTGTTACCTGCCGGCTTTCGTGCTGGAGTTGCTTCTGGTCCTCCACATGCGGGGGCTGGCCGGCGTCGAATCCTATGGGCTGCTGCCGATAAGGACGCTTCTCCTGTGGTCGCTGGTCGTCAACGCTCCTGTCAGCATCATCACCGGCACGTTGTTTCCGCTGGCCTGTCGATGGGTCGGCGCCGTCGATGATTTCCCGGTTGCCTACGTCTACATCTGCGAAGCGGTCGGCAGTTTCGTCGGCGCGCTCGGCGTGACGGTGCTGCTGGCCTTTGGCGCCGGCTTGGTGAAGGTCTTCCTGATTCTCGCCGCGGTTCTGTCGGGCGCGGTCTTTCTATTCTATCTGGCGGCGATGTGGCCCAGGCGTTCGACGCAGGTCGATGGCGGAAAGGCAGGACACGCGTTCTTGACGTGCGGCGTTCCGGCTCTGGTGGCCGGCCTGGCGCTCGTCTGCCTTTTCATTGGCGTTGATCGACCCATAACCCGATACCTGCAGGCATTCAAGTGGACGAGACTGCTGCCTCAAGATGCTTTCAAAGGGTCTTTCCGGACGGCACAGGCTGAGTATCTCTACGGGCAGTACCAGGGACAATGGGTGTTCGTTCGTGAGGGGGGCGTCTGCGAAACGGTGCCGGACGATGCCGCCGCCGGCCAGACGGCGGCGGTCGGCCTGTGCCAAGAGCCGGAGGCTCGGCACATCCTGGTCGTGGGTTCCGCCCTCGGCCTGTGCCGGCAATTCCTTCGCCTGCCGCAGGTTCAAGCGCTGGATTGGTGCAGCCCGGACGGCCAGTTTGTGGAGCGGGCCAGCCAGCTTCTGGAGCCGCCGTGGCGGATCGCAGACGAACGCTTCCATCCTTTCTCCGGTGACGTGCGGGCTTTGTTGGCGCGGAAGAACGATTATTACGACATCGTTGTTGTCGATCTGCCGGGTGCGAGTAGTTCAGTTCTCAATCGCTATTACACCGTTGAGTTCTATCGTCTGCTGAAGGCAGCCATGAGCAGCGATGGCGTCTTGATGGTTGGGGTCCCGGGCGGCGAGAATGTTATGGGCACGGAGCTTGTCAACCTGGGCGCCTCGACCAAAGCAACCCTCGGGCTGATTTTCTCGAAGCTGGTACTAACGCCGGGCGACCAGACCTGGTTCATTGCCGGCGATTCGGATTCGCTGACCGGCGATCCGGCCATCCTGAGAGATCGTTTTGCAGATATCGAGGGCGGCGCCGGCGTTTTTCCGCCTGAGGCGCTGCTGTCGGTTTATCGACCCGACCGCGCCGCCGCAGCCATGGAGCTCTATTCGCGCTCGGATGTGCCTGTGGACCTGCTGGTCAATCGCGACACGCGACCTCTGACGTACCTATACAGTCTGCTGGTAGCAGCTAAGCAGGCTGGCGCGCCGCTGGCCTTTCTGGTGCAGCATCTGGTCTTGGCCGGGCCGGTGGTGTCCTTCATCCCGATTGCCGTATTCGTGTTGGTCTTGGTGGTTTCAGCTTTTGCAGCGCCTGCCGGACGCGGCCCTTCGGGGTTCACCGCCGCGCTCCTGGTATTCTCGATCGGATGGGTCGGCATAGGCGTCAGCATCGTATTGATGTATTTGTTCCAGACGCGCTTCGGTTCGTTGTACCTGCACATTGGCATCATCTCTTGCTTGTTCATGCTGGGTCTGTCGCTGGGTGCGGCTGTCGTCAGGCCTGCACTTCGCGCTGGTGCGCGTGACGGAGGCCGCCTGGGGAGGCTTCTGTTCGTAATCGTGGCGGTCCAGTCACTTTCTCTGGGTGTGACAGCCGTTCTATTCACCGGCGCCGGCGGAATGACCCTTTGGGAGCCGGGCCGGGTGGCTTTTGCCATTGCCTTTGTGCTCTGCGGCCTGTGTTGCGGCGGCTACTTCCCGATCGCGGCGCGGCGTCTCGCTCTCGCTGGTTTTGAGACCGGTCACGCGGCGGGCAAGCTCGAAATGGCGGACCATTTCGGCGCCGCCGTGGGAAGCCTGGTGACAAGCCTGTTATTTGTCCCCTTGCTTGGAGCGCGGATGGCGTTGTTCCTGCTGGTTGCTCTTGTCCTGGCGAATCTGCCTTTGTGGGTCTTGTCGGCGCGCAGGCGGGCTGCTGTTCCCTTGGCGCAGGCAAGCGCGTCGGGCCTCCAGAGAGCGGGCTATGCTCTGTTCGGCGTTGGCCTATCGATCATTCTGTGTTCCAACGTCATCGCCGCCTCGGCGGCGCGTTCGAGACAAGCGTTGCCCCAGGCGGAGGCGACCGCACTGGCCGGTCAGTTGAAAATGAAACGCGCCGAGGCCCATCGTGAGGAATCAGGCGGCGAGTTCACCTACTTCGAGCTCTACGGCCCGCAGGATGAGCCGGCCGGTTGGATCTTCAGCTCACAGGATTGGGCCGGGGAGGTCTCCGGATTTGGCGGCCGGATGGACCTTGCCATCCGCATCGATCCCGACGGCAAGCTCGTGAGCTTTCACATCGTCCAGTCCAATGAGACTCCTTCATATCTGCAACTGCTGCGGCCGTGGTATGACAGCCTCGTGGGGCGGGTCCTCTTCGAGGCTCAACCGTTTCGTGGGATTGACACCGTCACGGGGGCCACCCTCAGCTCGAAGGCGGTTCTGACTGCGCTGGAGACGTCCGCCCGCAGGTTCGCGGTCAACGTTCTCGGCCGGGACATTCCACTTGTCTTAGACCAGGAGCAGACGGTCAAGGCAAGCCCATCGCGCCTGGCAGTGCCGTACCTTGCCGGCATTCTCGCACTGGCGCTGGTGGTGTGTTTCTGGGGCGGGTTCTGGAGCCGGTTGGCGGTACTGGTGGTCACGCTTGCGGTCGGCGGGTTTCTCTTGAACGCGCAATACTCCATCGAGCAGGTTGCAGCGGTGCTCTCGCTGCACCTGCCGGCAGCCGGCGCGACGCCGGCCTTTCTGCTCGTTGTAGGGGTGCCGATTGTGGTTCTGCTCTTCGGCAACATATACTGCGGGTACGTCTGTCCCTTCGGCGCCTTGCAGGAACTGCTGGGCTATGTTCTGCCCGGAGAGTTCAAACCGAAGGTGCCGGCCGAGACGATGCGCTGGGGCCGGTTCGTCAAGTACATCGTTCTTTTCGCTCTTGTCACAGCCTTCTTTCTGTCGCGCGACAGGACGACGTTGTCCGCAGAGCCTCTCATCTCGGCCTTCAACCTGCGCTTCCTGCAGGGCATTTCGGCCGCAGTGATTGCCATATCTTTGTCAGCGGCGCTCTTCTACGAGCGTTTCTGGTGCCGCTACGTCTGCCCTGTGGGGGCATTCCTGTCATTGCTCAATCGCGTGGTTGTGTTGCGGCGGTTTCTGCCGGCCAAGAGGTTCGGCCGATGCGAATTCGGCCTCAGTGCGCAGGATCACCTCGATTGCATCTATTGTGATAGATGCCGTTATCCGGGACCGGCTCGATTGCGATATCGACCTGAAGCCGCTCAGCCCATAACGCCGCAGCGAAGATGGAGTTTTCTCGTTGCCGTGGTTGTTATCGGCGCGATTGTCCCGGCCCTCTCTGTGAAAAGGCTCATCCAGGTCGCTCCTGTGGCCGTCCAGGCGACGCCCGCAGCAGTCTCTGCGGCGGGGCAACCCAGAGACGTAGACGAGCGGCTCGTCCGCAGGTTGATCGAGCAGAAGAAGCTCTCCGACCGGGAGGCGGAGTTCTATCGCAAAGTCGAGTGACGTTGGCTATGCACGATATCCTCAGAAATCACATTCTGCATCTCCTGCAAAAAGACAGCACGCCGCGAAAGCTGGCTCATCTGGAGCAGGAGCTTGGTATTGACGTTCAGGTCAGGCCGGCCTTTCGTCAGGCGCTGGAGTCCCTATCGGCGGACGGCCGCGTGGTGGTCGGTCGTGGGAATCTGGTCAGCTTGCCCTCGTTGACCGGCGAAATCACGGGCGTCTTCAGAGCCAACGCGCGCGGTTATGGTTTCATCACGCCGGAGCAGTCTTCAGCCGATGTGGATGTGTTCATTCCGGCCAAGGCGACCGGTAGTGCCATGATGGGGGACCGCGTGGTAGTGGAAGTCGCCCGCCGCGACGATCAAGGTCGCCTCACGGGCAAGGTGGTCCGAATCCTCGATCGTGCCCATAGAAGTGTAGTAGGGACGTTGCGCCAGGAACACGACGGTTGGCTGGTCCAGCCGGACGGAGGTGATTTCTTCCGTCCCATTGTGATTGAAGGCGTGGACACCCGGCGGGTCCGCCACGGTGACAAAGTCGCCGTCGGCATCCGCTCTTACCCAACGCGATCACAGGCTGCGCGCGGCGTAGTCACGGAGGTCCTCGGGCGTCCGGGCCGATTCGACACCGAGACCGCGGCCATCATCCAACGCCACCGCCTGTGCGACGCGTTTGATCCGGCCAGCCTCGTGGACGCGGCTAACGCAAAGGCGGCTTTCGATCCGCGCGACACGCACGGCCGCCAGGATGTCACCGACAGCCTGGTCATCACGATCGATCCGCCGGACGCCCAGGATTTCGACGACGCCATCAGCCTGACCCGTGACACGCAAGGGCGCTGCGTGCTCGGTGTGCACATCGCGGACGTGAGCCACTTCGTCGCGGGAGATTCCGCTCTGGATCGATGCGCCCGCCAGCGCGGCAATAGCGTTTACCTGCCGGGCCGGACCCTTCCCATGCTTCCGGAGATGCTCAGCAACGACATCTGTTCGCTTCAACCCGGCCAGCCGCGCTATGCCAAGAGTGTCTATCTGACCTACAACAAGGACGGTGAGGTCCAGTCAACTCGTTTCGCCAATACGATCATCAAATCCAGGGCTCGTTTGACTTATCAGCAGGCGGCCCAGGTGCTGGAGGGAGACACGTGCGGCCTCTCTGAGGATATCGTAGCGCTGTTGCATGACATGGAGACGCTGGCCCGGCGCATTGAGAACCGGCGCCGTCGGGCGGGCATGCTGCAACTGCAGACGTTTGCCACCGAGCTGGTGAGAGATGAATCCGGGCAGGTGATCCGTGTCCGGCCGGAGGACACCGGCTATCCTCATACCATCATCGAGATGTTCATGGTGGAGGCCAACGTCGCGGTTGCCCGCCTGCTGGATCGCTACTGCATCCCCTTTATGCGGCGGATACATCCCGAACCCGACCGGGTTGCTCTGGGCCGACTTTCGCAAACCCTCAGACTTCTGGGAGTCACGCTGTCGCGGCAGCCCCAGCGCGGGGACATACAGGCGTTGCTGGATGAGATTCGCGGCGCCCCGCTCGCGCTGCCTGTGAATGTCCTTGTGCTGCGCAGTCTGGAGAAGGCCGCGTACGCCCCGACGAACGTGGGCCACTATGCCTTGGCCGCGTCGAAGTACTGCCATTTCACCAGTCCCATTCGCCGCTACGCCGATCTGATGGTACATCGCGCGCTGGAGGCTTATCTCGCCGGAAACATGGACCGTGCGCGTCGTCAATATGTCTTTCCAGACCTTGTAGAAATCGGCCAGCACATCTCCGAGACCGAGCAGGCCGCGGAAGACGCCGAACAAGAGCTCAAGACCATTCTCATCCTTCATCTGCTGCACAGGTCTGTCGGACAGGAGCTCGATGGAGTCGTGGTGACTCTAACACCCTTCGGAGCAGCGGTCTTCCTGCCCGAATATGGCGTAGAGGGGCTGATTCAGCGCGAGGCCCTCGGACCCGACCGTTGGCAATTCGACAAGCAGAGCCAGTGCCTGGTAGGCCGGCATACGGGCGCGCTGCTGCGGTTGGGCCAGGCCATCCGTGTGCGCATCGCCGATGTCCATCCCGCCGCCGGCCAGCTCGACCTGGCCCCGGCCGTGAACCTTGTCGCGAAAACACCGCCACCGAACCGCCTGCAGAAGCCCGCCCGCAGGCGCCGGCCCAAACGCCGAACGTAGAG
>CAZGRF010000072.1:0-2761 GCA_964527825.1 uncultured Pirellulales bacterium | reverse complement strand
CGCGGCTGACACTTGTCGGTAATGTCGAACGAGACGATAACGGCCTTGGCCTTGCCGAGAATCGATCGACGCGGAACGAGGCCGAAGAAACGCGAATCCCGGCTTAGATCTCGATTGTCCCCCAGGACGAAATAGTGGTTGTCTGTGACCTCCACGGGCCCAAAGTCCCGCACCGCCTGGATGCTGGGAATGGCGAGCACGGGGTGGATGGTCCGATCGAGTTCCTCCAGAGCGCATACACAGTCTCCGACCAGTCTCTCAGGCAGCCGCTCGACGCAGTCCTGCTCCGCCTGGCTGTAGGTGAGTGCCTGTCCGTTCAGGAAGAGGACGTTCCTGCGCATCTCTACCGTGTCGCCTGGCACGGCGATCACGCGTTTCACCAGCCGCGTGCCATCCGTGGGTGACAGGCAAACCACGATGTCGCCTCGCTGGGGTCCGGACCACTCGGCCAGGCGGCGCAGCGTAAGGGGAACTCGAAGGTCGTAGGCCATCTTGTCCACGAAGATCAGGTCGCCTTCCAGGATGGTGGGATTCATCGAACTGCTGGGGACCCAGTTCCAGTCGGCCAGACTCGATCTCACCGGCACGATCACGAAGACTATCAGGAGTATTGTGATTCGCCATTGCCGCCAGAGCTTCCGGCCCAGTTTCAGTGGTTTCTTCGCTGCGACGGGCGAGCACATTCGGGCGATCCTGTTCATTCTGTACCCTTTCGAGAGATCGATTCACCGACCCTACGCTGTAGTGACGCGCAGTCGTTCATCTACACATGCAGTCGCATCCGGCGCCGGGCTATTTCACAGAAAAACTGAAGGGTCAGCGCCACCCGGTCACGTGGGCTCGTGCCCGCCGGGAACAGCAGGCAAGGAGCATCATGGCGAGATCGGCTTCTGGTAAACGCGCACGTAGTCGATGTAATAACGCTGCGGGAAGATGCTGTCGTCGATTCCTTTCTGCCCGCCCCAGGACCCGCCGATGGCGAGGTTCAGAATGAGGTATTGGTCCTTGTCATAAGGCCACACGTCCACGCCGGCTCCTTCGTTGCGGAAGGTGAAGTACTTCTGGTCGTCCACGAAGAAGTCGATGTGGTCTGCTTCCCACTCGATGGCATAGACATGGAATGCCTCCGAGGCGTCAGCGATGTTGACCTTGTCCCCTTTGCCCGTACGGCGCACATGGTTGTATGCCTGCGTGTGGATATTGGCGTGGATGACACCGGGCTCATAACCGACGAACTCCATGATGTCGATCTCTCCGCAGGCGGGCCAGCCAACCTCGCGTATGTTCGTCCCCAGCGTCCAGATCGCCGGCCACGTACCCCGGCCCGAAGGCAGCTTGGCCCGGACCTCGATGCGCCCGTAGGTCCAGCTTGCCTTGCCCTGGGTGTATAGACTGGCCGAGGTGTAGTCCGCGAATTCGCGGCTACGTTGTCCTCCGGTGGCGTTAGGATCGTAGGCCTCGTTCTTCCACTGCTCCTTGCGCGCCTCAATGATCAGCATGCCGTCCTCGACGCGGGCGTTCTCCTTGCGTCGCCGGGTGTAGTATTGCTGTTCGTTGTTGCGAATGAAGCCGGTCTCGTAGTCCCATTTGGCTGGGTTTGGCAGGCCGGGTTCGCCAAACTCGTCGGACCAGACGAGCTTCCACTCTCCCGCCCAGGCCGGAATGGACATGAGCACCAACAGCCCAATCAGAAGGTGTCGTTTCATGAGTCGCTCCTTTCCTGATGTCTTTGCCGACCTGACATGCAGCGTTCCGCCAAAGTGACAGACTGCAACGGCGTTTGTTGCGAGTTCTGCGGCTCGACCGCGGTTCTCACCAGGTCGCATCCAGTGATACCGTTCCGCTCAGGCAAGTCAAGATGCAAAAGGCGGGAATCGGAATAGTGGAATCGCCGTTCCGCGGCGATGACCTTCTCAGTTTCAATCTCTGACTCTTGTTCTCCACCCCGAATCGCACGCGATGGCGTCTGTGTCCGTCGGGATTTTTGGCATCGGGTGGCGCACTTGATAGTGTAGAATAGGCGTATGTGTGTGGTGATGTAGCACGCCAGGACACGGTCTGCACGGAATGGGCTTAATCTCTGATCTCCGGCCGTCGGCACCGAGCATGAGAGCGACAATCATCTATAGCTATCTGTTACTTCTACTGCCGGGCGTGGCGGCCGCGAGCGGCGTATTGAAGGTCGATTTCACTCGAACCGGCGGACCCGTGCAAGATGGCTACCAGGGCTACTTCGCCGACCATGAATCGGCGGCAACGTTCACGAGCCAGCACTACGCCGCCTTCGGAACCACGGTTGGGGTGACGCCGTTCTGGCCCGGTGGTCCCGCGAGTCAGGCCATGCAGATGATCGACCGCTCCTCCGGCTCCAGCTTTCTAACGGACTGGATTGGAACCGACGCACGGGTGGCGAATGCCGATCCTCTGATGCTGGTCATCAGCGGTCTGCCGGCGGGCAGCTATTGGTGGACCTCCTATCATCACGACCCCCAGGATCAAACGGGCCTTTTCGATGTGACCGTTGACGACGCAACCGGTACGGTGACGACGAAGGGCGTTGATATCTCAAGCGGCGCGGTGGCCGGCGCGGACGTAACGCGCTTCGAAACGAAGATCGTATCGGATGGTCTGTATCCGGTGTCCTTGTCCTTTGACAATCAGAGCCACACGGACGTGGCCCAGGCGTTCTTTGTCATGAACGGCATGATCCTGGAGGCGCTCGACGCCTCCTATGAGGAACCATCCCCGGGCGAGAATCCGG
>CAZGRF010000071.1:0-12310 GCA_964527825.1 uncultured Pirellulales bacterium | reverse complement strand
TGAAGATCATCCGGCAGCTCGAAAAGAACAAACGAGGCTACTACGGCGGCGCCGTGATGTACCTGACCGTGGACGGGCAGTTCGATAGCTGCATCACGATTCGCAGCCTCCAAGTGCACAACCATACCGCCTACATCCGCGTCGGCGCCGGGATCGTCCATGACAGTGTCCCCAAGACCGAGTTCGAAGAGACCCAACACAAAGCAGGATCGTGCCTTAGAGCCATTCGAGGTCAATAACCATGCCGACGACCAACAAGAAGGTCTTGTTCATCGACAATTTCGATTCGTTTACGTACAACCTCGTGGACGATTTCGGCAAGCGACAGTGCCTGACCAGAGTCTATCGGGCCGACACCAGACTGGACGAGCTCAAGGCCATCGTCGACGAGCTCGACCCCGACCTGTTGGTGATCTCGCCCGGTCCCGGCAATCCCGACAGCGCGGGTGTATCACTGGAAGTCGTCGACTACTTCAAGGACAAACTGCCCATCTTCGGCGTATGTCTGGGACATCAGGTGATCGTGCAATACTTCGGCGGGAAGATCGGGCACGCGCCCGAACCGATGCACGGCAAACCCTCGCGCATCAGCCACAATGAAAAGGGGCTGTTTGCCGGCATCGAGAATCCGCTTCAAGCCGGGCGATACCATAGCCTCATGGCCATCCAATTACCCGATTGCCTGGAGAAGACAGCCGACTTCGAAGGCATCGTCATGGCCGTGCAACACAGGGAACTGCCGATCTTCGGCGTGCAGTTCCATCCCGAGAGTATTCTGACGCCCGCCGGCGGGAAGGTCATCGCAAACGTTCTTCAAATCGCAGCAGCACGAAGACAAACGGTAGGGAGTTGACCCATGGCAACCATCACGGAGTATCTGGAGATCATCCTGAACGGCAACGACCTGACGTTCGACCAAGCCAAGGCGCTGCAGGACACCATCTTCGAGGGTCAGGTCACCGAGGTCCAGGTCGCTGCCTTTCTGGCCATGATGCGGATGAAGCGGGCCACCTCGGCCGAGATTGCCGGCTTGGCGCAATCCCTTCGCGACCACGCCGTGCCGGTGAAGGTCGATATCGAGAACATGGTGGACACCTGTGGCACCGGCGGCGCCATCGTCAAGACCTTCAACGTCTCGACGGCCGCGGGGCTCGTGGCCGCCGGCGCCGGCGCCTACGTCGCCAAGCATGGCAATCGAGGCATTACCAGCCGCTGCGGCTCGGCCGATGTGCTCGACGAGCTGGGCGTGAACATCGACCCGGGCCCGGACGTCGTGGCCGAGTGCATCCGCCAGGCGCATTTCGGTTTCATGTTCGCGCCGAAGTTTCACCCGGCCATGCGATTCGTCCAGCCGATTCGCAAGAGTCTGGACTTCCGAACGGCTTTCAACATCCTTGGGCCGCTGGCCAACCCGGCTCGCGTCACTGCGCAGGTCATGGGTGTCGCCGACGCCGAATTGCTGCCCCGGATTGCCGAAGCCCTCAAGTTGTTGGGGACCAGGCGGGCGATGGTTGTTCACGGCCAGGGTATGGACGAGATCAGTCTCCTTGGCAAAACCAGGATCATCGAGTTGTATGACGGCAACATCACCGAGACCGAGCTGGACCCTGCTAATTTCGGCTTCGCCGGCGCGTCGATTGACGAACTCGGAAGCGGAGATGCCATCACGAACGCCGCGATGATCGGCGACATCCTGAGCGCCGAGGAAAAAGGACCGAGGCGAAGCATCGTCATCCTCAATGCCGCGGCCGCTATCATTGTCGCGGGTCTGGCAAGCGACTTCCAGCAAGCGATTCCCCTGGCTGAGTACTCGATTGACGACGGAAAAGCCTTGGGCTGTCTTGAGCGACTCATCGAAGTCTCGAACAAGATGTGAGTCTCTTTTCTCATCGGGACCGTATGTATGCTCATACCGAAGGTCAAGATCTGCGGGATAACGAATTATGACGATGCCGCGGCGGCCATGGAGATGGGCGCCGACTTGTTGGGCTTCAATTTCTATCCGGAGAGTCCACGCTACGTCACCCCCAAAAAGGCGCTGGGCATCATAAACAGACTCCCCGCCTTCATAGACATTGCCGGTGTGTTCGTCAACAGCTCGCTGGAAGAGACCCGGGAAATCGCCGGCCGGTGCCAACTGGATTGGGTGCAGTTGCACGGCGACGAGAATCCGGAGTTCTGCCGCTGGCTGGCCTATGACAGTGCCAAGACAATGAAGGCCTTCCGGATCAAGAATGCAGAGGACCTGCGGCAGGTCGATGACTTCTCCACCGATGCTGTCTTGTTGGATGCGTATGATCCCCGCCGATACGGCGGCACCGGGCTGACGTTCGACTGGAACATCATCGGCCATATCGGCAAGCGTGTCTTTCTGGCCGGCGGGATCAATCCGGACAATGCCGTGGCTGCGGTGGAACTGGGTATCTATGGCATTGACGTGTGCAGCGGGATCGAGTCCAAGCCCGGCAAAAAGGACCACAAGAAGATGAAAAGGCTCTTTGACAGCATTCGGCACCTAAGAGCCTAAGACCGGATCGGTCTAATACGACGCATGCCCTCGAAAGGACAGGCTTAATGAAGCACAAAGGTAGGTTCGGCGACTACGGCGGTTACTATGTGCCGGAGGTGCTCATTCCGGTGTTAGAGGAACTGGAGGAGGCGTTCGACCGTCTCCGCGACGATCCGGCCTTCATGGCGGAGCTGGCGGACCTCTCCGCGCACTATGCGGGCCGGCCGACCCCCCTCTACCACGCCAAACGGTTCAGCGAGCACGTCGGCTTCAAGGTCTATCTCAAACGGGAGGACCTGCTTCACGGAGGTGCCCACAAGGTCAACAACACACTCGGACAGGGTTTGCTCGCCAAGTACATGGGCAAAACGAAGCTCATTGCCGAGACCGGCGCCGGGCAGCACGGCCTGGCTACCGCCATGATCGGCGCCCTGTTAGGCATGGAGACGAAGATCTTCATGGGTGTCACCGACGTGGAACGTCAGAGTGTCAATGTGCACAAGATGAAGCTCTGTGGCGCCGAAGTCCTGCCGGTCGAAGGCGCCACGGGCACGCTCAAGGATGCTATCAACGACGCCCTTCGCTACTGGACCGCGCATGTGACCGATACGTTCTACCTGTTCGGCACTGCCGCCGGACCGCATCCTTATCCAACGATCGTGAGGCACTTCCAAAGCTGTATTGGCCAGGAGGCCCGGCGACAATGCCTCGATCAGATAGGAAGGCTGCCTGACATGGTCTTGGCCTGCATCGGCGGCGGCAGCAACGCCATCGGGATCTTCGCCGGCTTCCTCGACGACAGAGATGTCAAGCTCATCGGCGTCGAGGCGGGCGGCAGAGGCATCCGCACAGGCAAGCACGCAGCCAGCCTTGTAGCCGGCAAGCCGGGAATCCTGCATGGGGCCCGCGCCTATCTGCTGCAAGACGATGAGGGGCAGGTTCTCGATACGGAATCGATCAGCGCCGGGCTGGATTATCCGGCCGTAGGACCTGAGCACTGTTACCTCAAGGACATCGGTAGAGTTGAGTATGTCGCCGCGGAGGACGAGGAGGTCCTCGACACATTTGAGTTGCTCACGAAAATCGAGGGTATCCTTCCCGCGTTGGAAAGCGCGCACGCTCTGGCCTACACAGCGAAGCTGAAAGGCAAGCTCGACCCCGACGCGGTCGTTGTCGTCAACCTCTCCGGGCGCGGCGACAAAGACGTCGGGATCGTCGAGCAGCATCGGCCATTGGAATAGGTCCTATTGGACCTATCGGACCTTTTTTCACAGCAAGCAGACAGGGCTTGAGACCATGAAATCATACCGTGACGTGTTTTCCGAACTGAGCAAGCAGAACCAGGCGGCGCTCATCCCGTTCTTCGTCGTGGGCGATCCGGATTTCGATACCAGCCTCGCTCTCGTGAAGGCGGCCATCGACGCCGGGGCGGACATTCTCGAATTGGGTATCCCGTTCTCAGACCCCATCGCAGACGGCCCCACGATCCAGAAGGCTGACATCCGAGCGGCGCGCAGCGGCATGAACGTTCACAGGGCGCTCGACTTCATCAAGGCAACCAAGAGTTATCGAGACATCCCTGTCGGACTGCTTGTCTACTACAATCTGATCTCGCACTACGGGACCGAGCGTTTCTTCCAGGATTTCCACGCCGCAGGAGTCAACAGCGTGCTGGTGGCCGACTTGAGCATTGACGACGCCGATGAGGTCACGGGCCCTGCCCAAGCGGCGGGACTGGACACCGTATTCATGGTGACGCCGAACACCGCACCCGAACGCATGAAACGCATCGCTGCCAGGACAAGCGGTTTCATCTACACCGTCTCGCTCCTGGGTGTCACAGGCAGCCGCGATACCCTTTCGGGCACCGTTGAAGGGCTGGTTCGGCATTTGAAAGCGCTGGGCGATGTCCCGGTGTGCGTTGGCTTCGGGATCAGCAGGCCCGAGCACGCCCGGGCGGTGGCCGAGGCGGGGGCGGACGGCGTTATCATCGGATCCAGGATTGTCGACATGATCGAGGCCAACCTGGGCAATCGCGCGAAGATGCTTGCAGAAGTCACAGGTTTTCTGCGAGAGGTCAAAACCGCTCTCCGCACGTCCGAATAACCAGCCACGAGGACCCCGAGCCGTCTGATTTCGGATTGAAGATTGCCGATTGCGGATTAGCGCCGCGGTGCGGATTCGCAATCCGCAATCTCGAATCCGCAACGGACTCGAACCTTTCCGAACCTGCGGCAGTAACAAGTCTTGCATCAGTCATTCGATTTGATAAGTGTGGTCGGATATTGAAATCGCCGACGAAGGTTAGGTATTTGGGGTCAGACACTCGCTATTAGGAGGATATCGTCATGAAGTGGAAAGCGATCTCCATCGTCGCCTTGCTGACAGCAACGCTGGCCGTGAGCTCGACAGCGTTAGGGCAACCGTCCGAAGAAGGTCGCCCGGGCGAGCCAAACGCCAGTCCGGCCGCGAGGCTTCAGGCTATGCAGCAGGAACAACAGATCCAGCAACTCCAGGAGCAAATCGACGGCCTCAAAGCCGAACACCAACAGCTTATCACCGAGCTGCGGGCTCTACGTGAGATAGCAGTCAAGGAAAAGGCCACCGAAACGGCCGGCACGATTGAGAAACTGATCAGCAAGCAACAGGGACTCTTCCAGGACAAGCTCAGTCAACTGGAGCGCCGGCAGCGAAGGCTGCAGATCGCCGCGAGAAGCCGCGGGCCGAGACCCGAGCGGCTTCAGCCACAGGGAAGGCGAGCACCTAATTTCGCCTTGAACAGTTTCGACGGCAGGGCCTTCGCCCTGCCCGACCTGAAAGGCAAGATCGTGGTCCTGGAGTGGATCAACCTGGAGTGCCCGTTCTCGATGTACCACCACAAGACCAAGACGACCATGGCCGATCTGGCCAAGAAATACAGAGACAAGAATGTGGTCTGGCTGGCTATCAACAGCACGAACCATACGACAACCGAGGCCAACGCGGAATTCGCCAAGAAGCAGAATCTGCCCTATCCGATTCTCGACGACCGTGCCGGCAGAGTCGGTCGGCTCTACGGCGCCAGAACAACACCGAATATGTTCATCATCGACGAGAAGGGCCGGATCGTCTACGATGGAGCCATCGACAGCGCGCCGATGGGCCAGGTCCAGCCGGGCAGTGGTGTGGTGAACTACGTCGACGAAGCTTTGTCGGAACTGACGGCTGGCCGGGCAGTGAGCACATCCAGCACACCGCCTTACGGCTGCTCCGTGAAATACGCCAATCAATGAGACTGCACCCGCAAGAGGCCTGAAGACGGTGGGTGCGCCTACGTTTGCGTGGGTGTGCCGACAATCTGTTCGAGACCAAAAGGGCTCCTTTTTGCCGACATGGTTCGACAAGCTCGAAACAGTTGGCAAGACGGAGCCCGTCTCGTTAGAATGGTGCGACCATCAGCGTGTTCCTGTTTGCGGCGCCGCGCTCATCTTGAAGCAACTCGTGCCAGGAAAGGAGACGTGGGATGCGAGCACCGGCAAGAAACCCGTCCCGGCCAGCCAGACAAGCGTCTATCACCTGGAGCCGACTGACTCTCAAGACGCCGGCGTTCTCGGTCCCCGGAGGTTGGGAAGCTGCGGATCCAGGTTTGCCACCCGGGCAATTGAATCAAGCGTGTCCAAGCGCTCGCAACAGAAGTCCATCGTCGGTTGGCTCGGGTGCCGCCACCGGCCACAACAAGGACCTGGAATACAGGAGACAGGATTATGGAGATTAGAATCACAAGTTCCGCTTTTGCTGAGGGAGGTTTGATTCCCCCCAAGTACACCTGCGATGGTGAGGACATTTCGCCCCCTTTGGAATGGAATCCAGTCCCCGATGGAACCAAGAGCGTGGCCCTGATCTGTGACGATCCGGATGCTCCCATGGGAACGTTTGTTCACTGGGTGTTGTACAATCTACCCGCTGACACGAGGGAGCTGCCCGAGGACATGCCCCGCGACGGCGTCTTGCCCGACGGGGCCAGACAAGGCACAACCGATTTCGGCCGGACCGGCTATGGCGGACCCTGCCCGCCCGGCGGAACACACCGCTACTATTTCAAGATCTACGCGCTGGATGCCGAGATTGAGCCCAATCGTCCCGGGCTCAAGAAGAGCGACCTTCTCAAGGCTATGAAGGGCCGTATCCTCGCCGAAGGGCGGCTTGTGGGCAGGTATAAGCGGCGGTGAGGCCATTGACGATTTGCTATTTGCCATTCGCGAATGCCTGCGGTAGACTTGTGCGGACAGTGCGAGGTCAATAGCAGATCGTAAGTCGCAAATAGTAGATTCTCGGGAGGTGTAGAAATGGCACGGTCAAAGGGTACCACGAGAGCACTCGTATCGTCTGCAATGCTGTTAGTTGTCTGCGCCCTGGCGCTCGGAGTCGCTGGCCCCGCCCGGGCGGCTGATGATTCGATGAAGATGATCCCGGGCGATTGTCTGTTCTGCGTGCGGATCAACAACCTCAATGGGGCGCTTGGGCAAGTGGACATGTTCCTGGCCGGACTGTTCCCTATGGGCGTTTCCATGCCGGTCAAGGCGCAAATGGGCCAGATGCTAGGCAGTGCCGATCCCAAGGGGATAGATATGGCTGGCAGTTTTGCCGTGTTCGGCCCCCTGCCGGGCGGAGACGCCCCCGATCCGAGTCGCATCGGTGTGCTCATCCCCGTGAGTGACTACCAGCAATTTGTCGGCGGCGGCAATCTCAACGTGAGTGAACCCGACGCCTCCGGGATATCCAAAATCGGTCCCGCGGGCGGGCAGATCCTGGCTGTGACGCAGGTGGGCAGCTATGCCCTGGCGACCACGCTTGGCAACGAGCAGGCTCTCATCCAAGCAAAGAAACTGCTCGCCGGCAGCACAAGCGGGTTGGCGGCCAGCTTGGACGCCGCTGAGCTGAAGCGCGCCACGGACGCCCCCGTATGGGCGTATGGAAACATCCAGTTGGCCGGAAAGATGTTCGGACCCATGGTCCAGGGGAAGATCCAGGAGGCGAAGAGCATGTTCCAGGCTACGGAGGCGCAGGGCCAACGGGCGATGGCCTCCGCCGGAGCCGCCCTGGATATGTACTCAGCAATGCTCGATTCGCTGATGAAAGAAACCAAGTTCATCAGCCTTTCGCTCGAACCGAGTGGCGACAAGATTGGCGCGGGTTTCGTTGTTGCCGCCATGCCGGGCACAGGCATGGCCGACATGCTCAAGGGCGCCGCCACAAAACCTGACAACAAACTGCTGGGGTATCTGCAGAACGGTGCCGCGATGAATTTCACCGGTACTATGAGCAGCCCCTTCTGGCTCAAGGTCAACCAAGCCTACATTGATCTGCTCCCCAAGCTGCTGGGTAACGACGCTTCCGCGGATGACATGCAGAGGCTCAAGAAGATGGTGACCGATTCCTGCGAGGCCCTCGGCGGGTCCATAGCAGGGTCCTTCTCCGTAGATGCCAAGAGCAAGCCGCCCTTCCAGGTGAAGTACGCCGCGGAACTGAAGGACGCCGCGAAGTTCTACCAGGTCATGGACGGGGCCTCCAAGATGATGAGTGAGGGGCCGATTGCCGACTTCTACGAGAAGATGGGCATGAAGATGTCGTTCGACCTCAAGCGCAAGGCTGAAACCTACAAGGGTGTCTCCGTGGACGAGATCAAGTTCACCATGGAACCGACCGACGCCAACGCACCGGAAATGCAGATGGTCACAGCCATGTACGGCGGCGGGTTGAACATCCGGTTGGCTACCGTGGACAACCTCCTCCTCTATGCTTTTGCCCAGGACTCGGCGTCGATGGTCCATGAGCTCATCGATCAGGCCAAGGCCGGCGGACCCAAGCAGGTCCCCAGCGAGGTGCAGGCGGCCATGCAGTTGATCCCCGGCGCCGACAAGGCCGACTTCTTCGTGAGCTGCAACGTTCTGCGCATGGCACAGATGATGAACGCGATGACACCCATGCAAATACCGCCGAGCATGCCGACGCAGGGCAACCTGGCGGTGGCCGGCAATGTGGGTGACGGCAAGATGACCGTGAATGTGGCCGTGCCCAAACAGCATGTGATGGAGGTCATGGGCCTCGTCATGCAAATGCAGATGCAGCAAATGCAGCAGAAACAGCCGTCTGACACGGGTGGTCAGTCGTGACAGATGCCGTAGCGCTCGGGGACGAGGCCGTCGCCATGCAGTGACGGCCTCGCCTTTTCATGCACGTGCGACCTCAGAAGTTCTCCAGAGCGGCCGCCAAGTGGATGGCGATCAGCATCAGGTAATCCAAATCGCCAGGCGTGTATGGTTCACGATCCACGCCGTTGTCAACGTACAGCAGGCCAAAGCAGCCCGCAGCACCGACCACGGGCGCAATCATGACCGAACGTGCGACCCTCTGGTCCCCCTGGGCGGGAGCCTGAGGCAGGAGCAGGAACTCTCGCTTCTCCAGAGCGTGCCGGACGACCGCATCCTTGAGCCCTATGTCGGCAAGTGCCAGCGTTCGGCCATCTGCTCCTCTGCCCCCCTCTGCCGTCGTTGGGCCATCCGGATCGTTCCTCAGCATACACCAGACACGGTTGGCAGCAAACTGTTCAGAGAGAACACCCAGCAATGCGTCCAGCACTTCTTCGGGACCGTTGGCTTGGCAGACAGCCTCGGTGGCTCGAACGAAATCGGTCGCGCGCCCGGCAGGAACTCGGATGTCCGGCGCATGTTCTGCATCGGGGCTTCTCTTGATGACCTGCGGCTCGCGGCGGACACCCGCGAGCGTGTCTTCGAGGTGGATACTCTTGTCCGGCGCGGCGCCTTCTTCGAGATCGACATCGATTGTGAAATCCGCGATGCGGATGTGGTCACCGGTCTTAAGTCGGGCCTCGCGAACCGGCTTGCCGTTTAGGTACGTCTGGTTGGCGGAATCCAGGTCCTGGATCATCCATTTGCCTTCGGCCGTGGCAAAGATCACGGCGTGCTGCCTCGATACGGCGCCATGAGGCAGGAATACCTGGCTCTGTGTATGCCGACCGATGTAGACAGGTCCCTGAGTGTGATGAAACTGATTGACAACGCGTTTGCCCTGTTTTACCACAAGACGCATTGGCCCAACTCCCACCAAGATGTAGGTCCCACGAGTAGATTGTGGCTCCTGCGGTCTGCCTTGTCAACGGCCCATCCCGCCAACAGAGCCTTTCCACCATACCGGATTCGTGGCTATAATGCCGCCGGTCACGGGCGTGATCTGTCTGGCAATGCCGCCTGCTGATCGCCGACTAAGGAGAGACTGTCATGGGACAGTTGCGAAGACAGCTTGGCGTACTGGACGTCTTTGCCGTAGCAGCCGGGGCTATGATAAGCTCCGGGTTGTTCATTCTCCCAGCGATCGCCTACGCCAAAGCCGGCCCGGCCGTGATCTTCTCTTATTTGCTGGCTTCGCTTTTGATCGTGCCGAGCGTGCTGAGCAAGGCGGAACTCGCGACAGCCATGCCCCGCGCCGGCGGCACCTACTTCTACGTGGAACGCAGCCTGGGCCCCATTCTCGGCCTGTTCAGCGGCCTGGCCAACTGGTTCTCCCTGGCGTTGAAGAGCGCATTTGCGGTCGCTGGCATGGCCATTCTTATCGAGCTGACTGTCCAGGAGGTCTTCGAGGTCCGGCTGCAGGCCATTCATCTGAAGACCATCGGGGTTGTCTGCTGTGCCGTCTTCACGATTCTGAACATCGTCAGCGTCAAGCATGCCGGCCGGCTCCAGGTCCTTCTGGTCGCGGCGCTCTTGGCCATTCTCGTCGTGTTCATCCTAACCGGCGCTGAGACCATCAAACTGGTTCGCTATGAAGGGTTCCTGCAGAAAGGCTGGGCGGCGGTGCTCGCCACCGCCGGTTTGGCGTTCGTTAGTTTCGGCGGCCTAACGAAAGTCGCCAGCATCGCCGAAGAGGTCAGACACCCAGGCAGGAATCTGCCGCTCGGTATGACGCTGGCGTGGTTCGTCGTCGCCCTGCTCTATCTGGCCGTCGTGGCAATTACCGTCGGCGCTGTGGATGGTCCGGAACTGGCGGCCAGCCTGATGCCCATCTCCCTGGCAGCCAGCAAGGCCACGGGAACCTTTGGATACATGTTGCTGTCCTTTGCGGCGGTGGCGGCCTTTGTCACCACCGCCAACGGCGGTATCCTCGCTGCCTCGCGCTCTCCTCTGGCAATGAGTCGGGATCAACTCGTCCCGGCCTTTCTGGCCCGAGTGAACAAGCGCTTCGGTACCCCCCACAGCGGCGTGTTGCTCACAGGCACGTTCATGATCGCCGCCGTTGTCTTTCTCGACATCGAAACGCTCGTTAAGACCGCGTCCACGTTGATGATTATCCTCTTCATTCTCGATAACGCCAGCGTCATCGTGATGCGCGAGAGCAAGATCCAGAGCTACCGTCCTCTGTTCCGCTCGCCGTTATATCCCTACTTACACATCCTTGCGATCGTTGCGTATGCCCTCTTGATCGTCGACATGGGGCGCGTGCCGCTTTCGATCTGCGGTGGTTTCGTTGTTCTGAGCGCCGCCTGGTACGGGTTGTACGTATCCAAACGCGTCAAGAGAGCGTCGGCCGTGATGCACATCGTCGAACGGGTCACCGACAAGGCCATCAAGACCGTCACACTGGAAAATGAGCTGCGCGATATCTTGATCGAAAGAGATAATATCATTGAGGATCGGTTCGACCAGTTGATCAAGAACTGCGAGATTATCGACGTCGAGGATATGCAGACCTCCGAAGACATCCTGCGCCGGGCGGCTGAAATCCTGGCCGGACGTCTCGACCTTGACGAATTTGTCCTTTACGAGAAGTTTCTCCGCCGAGAGGCGGAAGGCGGCACGGTTATCCAGCCGGGTCTGGCCATTCCGCACATCATCATCGAAGGAAGCAATAAGTTCGACGTGCTGCTCGTCCGAGCCAAAGACGGGATCCGGTTCTCGTACGCGAAGGAGCCGGTCCGAGTCATGTTCATCCTGGCCGGCAGCAAGGACCAAAGGAACTACCACCTGCGGGCCTTGATGGCCATTGCCCAAATCGTCCAGGAGAAGCAGTTCGAAGAGAAATGGCTGCGGGCCCGCGACACTGAAGGCATTCGCAACCTCATCCTGCTTTCGGCACGACAGCGCGACCAGAGCCCTGCCGCCGGCTCCTGACAGCCCTGCGGTCACGGCCCGGAGCAGGCGCCGCGGATATGCTTGAATCGCAGCCGCCTTCTTGTATAATGGCATCGGTCGCTAGGGGTGACCTGTGAAACACCAGGTCTGAGAAAAAACCCTCCGAACCTGATCAGGATAATCGCCCGATGGGTCGCACACGACAAGTGCATTCGCGTACGTGCTAAGGGCGGGTAGGCCTGCGTAGGAAAGCGATAGGCCAAGTGGTGTTGTGATGATGCCAAGAAATCGCTTCCAGCGGGAGCGATTTTTTTTGTTGGGTGCAAGGAGTCCAAGAGAAATGACAACGCAGTTGCAGCAGGCCAGAACCGGAATAGTCACGCCACAGATGCGGCGGGTTGCCGAGGCGGAGGGAGTGAACCCCGAAATGGTACGCGCCGAGGTTGCCGCGGGGCGGCTGGTCATACCGGCCAACACACGGCATTTGAGAGGAAACCTCAAGCCCATGGGCATCGGCCGCGCTCTGACAACCAAGGTCAATGCCAACATCGGGACCAGCAGCGTGCGATGCTCCGTGCAGGCCGAAATCGAGAAGATGCAGGCGGCGCTGGCGGTCGGCGCCGATACGATCATGGACCTCAGCACAGGTGGCAACCTCGACGAGATCCGCAAGGAA
>CAZGRF010000070.1:0-12384 GCA_964527825.1 uncultured Pirellulales bacterium | reverse complement strand
GCCAGATTGTCCGCGTCGTCCGGCGTGGCCACCACCATGATGTCGGCCTTTTCCGCGCCGGCCTCTTCGAGGACGTCGATCCTCGTGGCCTTGCCATTGACCGCCACGACGCCGGTCTCGGCATACAGCTTGTTGCAGACCTCCCGGTCGGTATCGATCATCACGACATCGTGTTTCTTCTCCAGCAAGCGCCGCACGAGCCGGCCGCCGACCATGCCGCCGCCTGCAACTACGATATACATGTCAACGGCCTCCAACAATCTGTCGATGGTGCATTGCCGCTCAGCGCCACGCGCGGGGCGAGAAGAGCAGCAGGACCGGGAAGACTTCCAACCTTCCCGCCAGCATCCCGATAATGTACGTGATCTTGACGACGGGGTGTAGCGCAATCATCTCGTCCACGGAGATATAGCACGGGCCGATGTTGCCCAGCGCCGAGAACATCCCCGACAAAGCTTTCAGCGCGTCGAAGTCCGTGAATAGCGCGGTGATGGCCCCGCCCGCGATGAGCAAAACGATCCAGGCGAAGAACAGCGCCGCGACCCGATGAATCTCCGCGTCACCGACGAGCTTCTTGTCGATGACAAGTCCCGTCGAGGTGCGCGGTGAAACCTTGGCTTTGAACAGCTCTCCCAAGACCAGACGGTTAAGCATGGCGACTCGCAAGACTTTGAAACCGCCGCTGGTCGAACCGACACAACCGCCAATAACCATCATTACGAGAAACAGTTGTCGGGAGACGCCTCCGAAGAAGTCCGAGCCAATGTCCTGCGTTCTCAGGCCCGCGCCGGTCAGAATCGCCATGACCTGGAAGACGCTGTGCCGGAAGGTGGACTCCGCCTCCGCCCCGCTGAGCGGCGTTCCCTTGCCCAGCAGCGACGCGAGCAGTCCCGTCGTATGGAGATGGTCGATCATTACGATGACGGTGAACGCCGCGATAAGTCGCCACCAGTAGCGAATCTCGATGTTGTCCCACAGCGCCCGGAAGTCGCGGGTCAGGACGCGGTAGTGGACGAGGAAATTGATGCCGCCGAGCATCATGATGAAGGTCAGCGTGTACTCGATGAGGCGGTAGTTCGCATGACCGCTCTGGCGGTAGAAGTCGATGCTCTCGTCGTGAGGCGAAAAACCACCCGTCGAGACCGACGTGAGCGCGTGACAGACCGCATCGAAGGCGGGCATGCGCTCGAGGGCGAGCACGACGATGGCGAATATCGTAAACCCACCGTAGATCAGCCACAGTATCTTCAACGTGTTGAACAGTCCCGGGGCCGGACGTGTCGACGAGATCTTGTGACTCTCGGCGCCGAAGATGTGATGGGCGCTGCTGACCCTGAAAGTGACGATCAAGAAGAACGAGAGGATGCCCAGCCCGCCCAGCCATTGGGTCAAGGCCCGCCAGAAAAGGATACTCCGCGGCAGTGAATTCAGTCCGGTGAAGACGGTGATGCCGGTCGTGGTGAACCCGCTCATGGCCTCGAAGTAGGCGTTCAGATAGCCGGCCTCGTGCGCGATCACGAAGGGCAAGGCACCGATGGCCGAACAGGCCAGCCAGCCGACTGCGCACATCAGCATCGAACTGACGGTATCCAGCGTCTCCGACCGAAACACGTGTCGCAGGAGGAACCCGACCACCACCGAGATCGCAGCCGGGACGACAAACGCATTGGCCGTGCGCCAACCTTCGCCGTGCTGGCCCCGGTACAGCAGAACGATCGACAGCGGCAACAGCAGGACCAGCCCCAGGACCTCAAGCAGATGGCCCGTGTAGTGCAGAACGCAACTGAGGCGGTCGAATCGGTTTCTCATTCCTTTGCAGCGTTCCCCGCCATGGAAGGCGTTCGTTCCGCCAGTCTCACTTCTCCCGGGCACGCGCCCGATTCCCTCATGATCTTCTCGTACTGCAACGCCGTGGCGGCCATCCGTGGCTTTAGCCCGGGTCTATTGTACCGGCCGCAGGCTCACCTGTCATCTACGCATCTCGGGCGGTCCCACGGGCGTCTGGCGGTCCGCTGAGAAGTACAGGCGCCCGTGCAGGCGGAGTGTGCCCCGTGACAGCGAGAGATTGTCGCTGTCGACCGCTGGCAAAGACGGTAGAATAGGACATCGCCACCGAATACGGCCGCGGGCTCTTGGCCTGAAGCTCGGGCCCCTGCTCGGCCGGGGCTAGCCTGGCGTGGGCTTCGCTCCATTCGCGCCAGACATGCGAGAAGGACACGAAAGGAACGACGATGAGCATGCGTAAGACAAGCCTGATTCTGATTGTCGCCCTGGTCTCGGGCACGCCTGCGGGGGCGCAGCGGCGTCAAATGCTCCAGGATTCCAACGACATCATACACCTATCGGAGATCTACATGCGGGACGTGTGCATCCTGCCGGATGCGGCCACCCAGACCTACTACATGGTCGGCCCGGGCTTCAACAGCGTGCGCGTCTATACCAGTGAGGACCTCAAGATGTGGCAAGGCCCAAAGACGATCTTCCGAACGCCAGACGACATCTGGGGTGACATCCGCGTGGTGGGTATCTGGGCGCCGGAGATGCACAAGTACAAGGATAAGTATTACCTGTTCCTGACCTTCGACACACGGAATAGGTTCGCCGAGCAATGGCGCAATTGGCACCCTCGCGTAACACGCGGTTCGCAGATACTGGTCAGCGATTCCCCGTTCGGCCCGTTTGCGCCCTTTGCGAATCACTCCACGCTGCCCACAGACATGATGACCCTGGACGGGACACTCTGGGCCGAGGACGGCAAACCCTACATCGTCTTCTGCCACGAATGGGTCCAGATCTGCAATGGCACCATCGAATGCATGGGCCTCAAAGACGATCTGTCCGAGACAGTGGGGGAGCCAACGTTGTTGTTCCGCGGCAGCGCCGGCCCCTGGCAGATCATCTCCGCCACCGAGGGCTGCTTCGTTACGGACGGTCCCTATCTGCGTATCAGCAGGTCGGGCAAGCTGTTCATGATCTGGTCGGGTTTCGGCAAAGGCGGCTATACCGTCGGCTTGGCGATCTCGGACTCAGGCAAACTGGCCGGACCCTGGAGACAACAGGCAGAACCCGTCTTTGCCCAAGGCGGCGGTCACGCGATGCTATTTGAAACCTTCGCCGGCAAGCTCATGATGGTCCTGCACGCGCCCAACAACGGCCGTGCCCAGCCCCACATCTTCGAGATGGAAGACACCGGCGAGACCCTCAAAATCGTCAAGGAGTTTCGCGGCGAAGCACCGTAGGGCCACATCGTGTGGGAATGAGAGGCAACAGTCCAGGAGAACGTAAGATGACAGCCGAACGCGAGAGAACCTTGGCAGGTGCCGCCGTGGTGGCGACGATATTGGCTTGGTTTGGCGTGGCATTGACGATGTTCTACGTGCCTCGCCTGTCGCAGCTTTGGGCGGAACTCGCGGCGCCGCTGTCCCCCGCGCAGAAGCTGTTGCTCACCCTGAGTGGTATCGTCCAGCACAGCTTACTCGTTGTCGCCCCGGTCCTGCTTGCGGCCACCGCCGCAGCCTTCTGGTGGCGCATTCACACCGGCGGGAAGATGCATGACGCCGCACAAGGCGAGATAAGATGACCGGATACCACGCACGAGATTGCCCTCGACGGGTGGCAACCGTGGGTCTGCGAGAGGCGGCATTCCTGCGAGGGCCGAATAGCCCCGCCGAAGAAAGTACCAGGTCAAAAACGCAACTGCGCCTCGCTCTGAGCCATTCGAGCCCGGATCTCGCTGAGTTCAAATCCCTGGTGCGGTCCCTGGTTGTGGATGCCGGTAATGCGCACCACGCGTACGGCAATGGGTAGGCGCAACTGGGCCAGATCGTACCCCCAAATGGTTCGATCCCATGTATCTCTCAGTTGGGTGGGATTAGGCAGCAGGATGGCGCGGCCTTCGGCGTCAAGGACTTCAATCTTCGGACTGGGACTCGCCCAACCGGCAACAACAATGTCCGCACCCGGCCCATCCACAATCGGTCGCTGGAACTGCACGTCAATCCGAAGGTCGGCGGCCAGTATCACGGCACGTCGGTCTAATAGGGGCTTGTCCAACAGCAGCTCTCGGAGATCGGCGCCCGGTTGGGCCGGCTTCTGGGTGGCACGGTCTACCCATGGAAAACCAGTGCCGTCGAGGATATTCTCCTGGCCCGCGGGAACGGGTACCTTGCCTATAGCAGATGGTCTCAGGAAGTCAGGGCTCTGCAAGCGATCGAGCAAGGTCGTATCCAGGTTCTTGGCAGGTTCAATAACGGCCCGGGGGGCGTCGCCCTCAGAAGTCATCGTAACACGACCGGCTGTGCCTGCAATGACACAGGCTGCCACAGTCACTATGGCCGCGACACCGGCCTTGGTCGTAGCTACGCCCAGGGCGGCGGTGGCTGTAGAAACATGCAGGGACGCGGCCTTGATCCCAGTGGCTGCTGAAGCCGCCTTGGATCGACCCGCTGTCAAGGCCGCAAACAGCGACAATGCCGGCAACAGATGCTCTTTGGCCTTGAAGCCTTTGCAGGCAAGCTGGTGACGTAGGGAGCGTTTGGCTCGAAAGAACAACAGGCGCGCTTGCAGTTCTGTCCCTCCGGTGGTCAAAGCGATTTCCGCATACGATAAATCCTGAAAGCACCGCAGCGCCAGAACATTACGGTATCGCAGCTTGATGGCGCTCATGGCTTCAGTTATGGCCATGGTGCGTTCCTTCTGCATCAACATCTCAGGGCCACTGGGCCCAAGGGTCGGGGTCCGGTTCAGCAGGTTGCTGTCAGCTATCGTACGGAGGCACAGACGTGTGCTCCCCTGGTTTCTGAAGTGGCGGCTGACCCTACTGAAAGCCGTCTTGTACAGCCAGGCCCAAAAGGCTTTTTCAGAGGCCAACTCAAGCTTGGGCAGCGATTTCAGCATCTGGACGATGGTCTCCTGGCAGAGATCTTCGGCCACATGGATATCGAGTGTCAAACGAACCAAATAGGCCAACACCTCCTCTCTGGCCCGTTCCGTCAATGCGCACAGACTTCCCTGGTGGCCTCCTTGGGCCTTCTTAAGCAAGGCATAGTCTATGTTATTCGTCTGCATACGAATCGATTCCAAAGACTCAGAACCCGATCACAACGATTTGTTTCACTGTTTTTGAGACTCTTGAAGGTTTCTCTGCAAAAGATGAAACGAATTCCCCCATCCAGGCTCTGAGCCTGCAGTCGAAGATCGAGCGATGAACGCGTTTTCCGAGCATGGCTTTCTACCACTCACTTTGAAAGGATCATACCATGAAACGAAGAAATGCACTGATTGCTGCGATGCTTGTTGTTCTCTTGACTATGGTTAGTGTCGCCGCAATAGCGCAAGAGAAGAAGGCAGAACCGTCCAAGGCGACTGAGACGAAGAAGGTAAAGATGTCCGAGGCGCCCAAGACGAAGAAGATGGTTCTCAGTGAAGCGATGCAGTCCAGCCCTGCGATGTTACTGGGCAAAGCAAAAGAGCTGGAACTCACGGAACCTCAACAGGCGCAACTGGTGGCGCTCATGAAAGAGATGCAAGCCAAAACGATGGCCGTACTCACCAAGGCACAGGTCGCCAAGGTGAAAGCATGGAGACCAGCCTCCCAGATGGCTCAAAAAGAGAAGATGGCTCCGCCCACGAAATCTACCGAGCCCTCTGGTGCAAAGACCAAGATGGTCAAGGGCCCTGATGACACCACATCCCAGGCTGAGAAAATAGAGAAGTAATCTAATCATTTCACATTAGAGATCCAGGATTCACCCAAATGGGAATCCTGGATCTCTTCCGGTCACGTCGTTGGCGTGGGCCGGCCGTAGGCTTTGCGACAACACGCGCGTGGGGCTTGTTGGGAGTTCCGCGTCTACGCGGTCCCAAGCCGCCTGAAGGCGGAACTCCAAACAGGTTACTGCGATTTGGGCTTGCGCCGGCGTTCTTTGGTCAGGTCCACGATCTTACTGTTCTTGAGCACATACACGGGCGTGCCCGTCTCAAGTCCGATCTGCAGAGATCGCTTGGCCGCCCGCCTGGAACGTAGGCTTCCTACGATGGCTTGCGGTTTTCGCGGCAGAACTTGGACATCAGCTCCATGGCGTGGCCCGTCCTTTCGACGGAGCCGTCCAGGTTGGCGTAGGCGTCGACCAGTTCCAGCAACGCCGGGTCGGGCTCGACCGAGCCGTAGTGGTGGGCGGCGTTGACGATGCCGGCGTCGAGGCCGTACTCCATCGCCTTGGCGACGTACGCGCGGCAGACGCCGATCCGCCGGCCGGGCAGGTCGCGCACCGAATTGCTGATGCCCAGCGAGCAGTGAACGCCCTTGAGTTGCGGGTCGCTCTTGATTTTGCGAATGGTCTGGAACGTACGATAGGTGTAGCCCGGGACGCCCGGCTCCATCGGCATGTCGATCGCGATGGGAAAGACGGTGGAGTCGAAGAAGATCTGCTCCGGGCGGAACCCGTGCCGGCCGACGGCCTTCTCGAAGATCTGCTTGGCCAGGCCGTACAGCTCATCGACCGAATGCGAGCCGCCCGGGCCGGTGGGCTTGTCTTCGCTGACGAGCAAACCGATGATGGAGAAGTCGTAGTCCTTCTTGAGCGGCAGGATGCGGTCCATCGTGTAGACTTTGACGGAGTTTATCAGCGGCGGCTTGACCGGCTCCGACGTGTCGTACCATTCCTTGAGCCCGGCGATCAGCACGTCGTCGTTGCTGCTGTCGAAGCAGATCGGTACGCCGTCACTCCACTGCCGCACGAGCTTGGTGTATTCAACCATCATATCGACGGCCACTTGCGGATCGTCTTCCCCGAAGGCGTCGAGATTGACAGCGATGTAGTCGGCGCCGTCGGCCGCCTGCGATTCGATCAGCGCACGGATATAGCCGAGCGGCTCGCTGGGTCGCGTGTACGCATCGGTCCCGAGGTCGCGCAGTTGCTTCATGACCTGGCCTGTCTTGGGGATCGAAGCGTGCACGGATTCACCGACAGAGATGATCGCGTTCGGCATGGTGTGGTCCCTCGCGAACAGGTAGTTGACGATGGATGATGTGTGCGCCAGCGCGGGATTGCGTGACTTGTTGATGATTGCGCGCAGACGCTCGCGTCCGCCGGGCTCCGACGCCGCCGCGTTGTAGATGCGGTCCCCGATGCAGACGCGGTCGAGGTTGTTGCCGCAACGGCCGTCCACCGTCGAGTCGCCGCACGGGGCATTGTCCAGACCCTTCTCGCAGCCGCCGATGGTGCAGAGCCCGAAGTTCTCTGGCAGAAAGCAGTCGCCGCATTCCTGGCAATCGAACAGCAGGTATTTGAACCACTTCTCGTCCGCATTGAAGAGGCTGTAGACGACGCCTTTGCCCTTGCCGGCACCGAGAAAGCCCATTGTCTTCTTGAAAGCGTGGAAGCCCACGTGCTCCGGGTCGAGGAACGCCCGGTGCGAGAAGTCGAAGAACTTCTTGCCCAGCGTGCTGCGTGGCTGCGACAGCGTCACGGGCGCACCGTTGTCGTCATAGAGATGGAAGCCATCTTGGGCGGGCCAATGGAGATTATCCTTGAACGCTTCCCAGTCGGTTCCGATCTCCGCCGCCCTCCGGACAATCCGGGTGAACATCTCAAAGTTGTGCACGCCACCGATATCCACGCCCGCAGCTCCCAGCGTCTTGTACATCGCCAGCTGCTGGGCCGCCCGCTCCAGATGGTCGTCGATCCCCTCGGAATAAACCTGCGCCAATAGCTCGTCGCTGACGAAGCAGCCCGGCAGCTTGATATCGTGCATCAGGCGTGGGGCTGGCGTCAGCTTACTCAGCAGGTACACGTTCCCGATCACCGGCACGTGCAGCCCTCGGTCCTTCAAGTAAGTGAACAGTTCGAGCGATTTGCGCCAGTCCCAACCGACTTGGGTGATGAGAAACTCCGCGCCGCAGCGAATCTTCTTCTCCATCTTGTAGTACTGTTGCATCTGCGAGGCTTCGGAGTACTTGAAGGGTGAGACCGCCGCGCCTGCGGCGAACTGATGGACGCGGGACAGCGACTGGGGCGAGGCCGTGATGTAAGCCTCGTGGTTGATCCGTCGAATCAGCCGCAGCAGGCCGATGGATTCGAGCTCGAAGACGCCCTGGGCCTTCACCGGCTTGTCACCTGTCAGAGCCAGCACGCTGGTGATGCCGGCCTGCTTGTACGCCATAAGAGAGCTGACAATCGCGTCGCTGTTGTAGTCCTTGCAACTGATATGCGGCACGACGTCGAGCCCGTCGAGCAGGTTGCCGGCCTGCAGGAAGCTGATGACGCCGGCCGGCTCGACGTTGGCGACGCCGCCCGGACTCTGAGGCAGCGCAATGCCCGCAAAGTCGAACCCGGCCGGCATGACGTCCTGCTTGGAGGCCGATGATTCCTGGTAGGCCTTGAGGAACTCCTCGATAGGCCGGAGGCTGAACCTTGGCCCCCCCGTCAATTCCGCCAAGACTACGAACGGCGAGCGCTGCCTGAGCTTGTCCCTGAGACTTGTTCTTGCCATGCATCTCTCCAAATGTTGCTTGAGGCCGTTCGTCCTTCCCGTGGCCTCACGAAATATGTGAGGATAACACCCAAACAGACAGATTGCCATTCTGAATCGCAGGCTGATGAGATGACGCGCCGCTGGAGCGGTGCGTCGCGAAGGATTCCAGCTCCGGGTTCTACTGGTTTTCCCAGCCACCTGGGGGCGGAATCTGAAGAGGCCAAGCCAAAGCCAGGTTGCCACCGGGACCAAGCCGGCCTCCCTCCAGGTATGGGACCTGCCTGCTCCGGCGAAGCTGATCGGCCACGGTGACCTTCTGCGTGTGACCGTCGAGCATGACAACGTAGGAGTGGCCGGTGTTCAGATCGCCCCGGCGCGGGCGATGGCAGGTCGCAAAGGCATCGCCAAGATAGCGGTCATCCACCCTTGTCAGCCCGTCACTAAGCTCATACGTGGTGCGGATGCTCAGGCTCGGAAAACGGATGGTTCCCCGACAGCCGTGAGGGTCTTTTTCCAGGTAGTACTTGCCGCTGAGGTTGTATGGCGCCGCCCACTGCGGTCTGACGGCGATGGGCTGTCGTCCCTCCGTATTGATGGCCCATGAGTTTCCTTCGCCAAATACGAACACGTCGGATGGGCTTCGCGTCACCTGCGTTTCCCTGCGAACGTGCGACTGTCTAATGGTGCGGCTGTCCACAGCATCGTCCACGGACCCACTTGCAGAGCGGCCGGTAGTCAGGGTCGCACCCAGATAGGCGTTCATGCAGTAGGTGAACTGGGGAATGATGTCGATGCCTGGGTTGTGCGCGCAGTAGTCACAAGTGTTGTTGCAGCCCCTCAGTGTGTTGGCGCGCCGGCCGACCTCGCAGCGCACGATCCGAGTATCTCCCAGGTAGGGCCAGAGCGAACCTCGCGCCTCCGGGAGCTCATGGCGCAGGAGAGAGCTGTCGAGCCCGATCCGAGCATCATGCCAGCGGCAACATGTCGGGTAGGGCTTGTACTCGTCGCGCGGCGGCCAATACGTTGCTGTGGAATGGAAGAGACCGGTAGGCCGCGAAAACAAGCCATCGCTCTCGTTGGTACAAGTCTTCAGGATGATGGCAAGCTGCCGCAGATTCGATTGGCAGACCGTCTCGTCGCCCTGCTCCCGCGCGCGTCTCATCACCGGCAGGCTCAGGGCCAGCAGCAGGCTGATGATTCCGACGACCACCAGGACCTCTATGAGTGTGAACGCCTTCTTCATTCTGGTCCGCCCGTCACGGTTCGGGCGCCTGATTGAGCGGCGTTTGCCCCCGCCTGTTGGGAACCAACAATTGCTGCAAGATCGCCTGTCCCTCCGGGCTGGTGGCCCCAACCCATTGCTCGTCCTCCACACGCCTGATCAGCCGACCCTGAGCCCAGGTGTGGAAATCCTTCATGTCGTGAGCAGGCCGGGGCGAAGCGGCCTCGGGGTCCGGCCGCTCCAGAAAGCCTATGAAAAGCTCCGACTCGTTCGGGTCCAGTACGTAGCTGTACACATGGGCCCGAAAACCGGCGGGCCCTCCGTCGGGCAAGGAGCCGGATGGAGCTGGGATCGGGCCGCCATGTTTGGGACGGCCCACGAACAACCGCCCGGTGTTGACATCATAGAACCAAACCGGTCCACCCGGCTGGAAAGATGCAGAAGCCGTCGGCCAAAGGACCCAGACCACCACGAAACACAACAATACTGCCGAGAGACACGCAACGCCGATCACTAGCCCCGAGTGCGCGTTGATCCACCCTCTCGGGTCCCATCGCCTGACTCCGCGCTGCAATTGCTCCAGGCAATGGCGCATCTCATGTCGAAGTAGCTCAGGGACTCTGAACGCCACAGGACTCAATCTCCACTCTTGTCGTGGACGCTTCGACTTCCGGCCAACACTCGGACCATATACTCGAGGTCCGGATTGTCTTCGGAAGCCTCGTCCGCATCCGCAATCAGGCCGCTGATCAACCTGCGCGTGCGATCATCCTTCCAGTGAATCCACTCGCCGTGGCCGTCTGCAAACGAAAGATTGCATCCGTTGCGGTGCCTGTTGGTCATCCCTTGGAGTCCTGGGGGCCAGGACCACGGACGCCACACCCAATCGTTCGCATCCCATAACAAAGGCCAGAAGCAATCGGACCCGAGCCGTTCCTTGTCCACCACGACCATCCTCGCGCTTGGATGAGAGACGGTGTGCAGTCGGGCAAATGGCTTCACGCCGTCGCGGTCCTCTCCTCCCATGGTATTCGACATGCCGTACGAATCACACGTCATGTCACCCTCCTGCGTCTTGCACGCGAAGACCTCCTTGGTCTGCGTATAAGTCTCGAGGGCCGACACCCATGACTGTGGATCGCAGAGCTTGTCGTCGTGGTCCGGCGCGTATAGAAACCACGCCAGCATCAACTGGTGCTGGTTCGCAAGGCAGTGCACCTGTTCAGCCTGGCGTTGCGCCTGCGTCAGTGCGGGCAGCGACAGTGAGACCAAGAGGCAAATGATCGAAACCACGACCAGCAATTCCACGAGGGTGAATCCCCCGAAATGGAGATCCCTCGTTTCTCGCCTATCCAGAATCATCCGCATGGGCAAAAGACTCCGCATCTCGCCAAGGACGCAGCATTCTGCATCCTCACGCGCGAGACATTGCCACGGCCGGCATCGTAGCCGCAAACCGCTGCGACGTCAATGCGAAAAATACCCACGCCCGCCGTGGATAAGGAGGTGATAACATCACGGACCGTCGATCCTTGAGCGTTCCCCAGCGGGGCCTATGGTTCCACGGCCCGCCTGGCAATACGAAACTCATCGAATGCAACATACCCGATGGCCGGCGAAGAGGTCGCGTGGTGAAGTCCGACTTGCAGCGCTTCAGGCAGATCAGGACGACTGACAACCAAAGGTACCTGAGAACCGTCGTAGATCCCTTGATAGCCCGGGTCCGTCAGCGGGATGAAATCTACGCCATCCGCGCCACGGCGAGTCTGCCGGCATGAACGGCTCCATTCCCGGCCGCCGGCTGGAGTTCTGAAAATGCCCAGATGCACGGGAACTGCGCGCGGCCGTAGCGAGGAGGGGTGGGCCCGGGTTGGATCATTTGCTCCAGGATAGTGTGTTGCCAAACCTAATCCAATGATTTAGAATATGGCCCGCGAGGATTGGTTTAGGAGGCTTCAACATGAAACGGACATGCATCCTAACAGCGATGATCGTCGGGGTCGTGGTCTGCGCGTCGATGGCTGGGCCGCGCGACAGCCTGTGGGCCCAGGTCGACGAGGCCATCGGAAAGGGATTACCCCGGACGGCCCAAAGCGTGCTGGACCAGATTATTCCCGGCGCCCTGGAGGACCAGGCGTATGCCGAGGCCACCAAGGCGATCTGTCTGAGAATCGCCCTCGAGGGCCAGATTCAGGGGGATAAACCGGAGGAGATGATCGTCCTACTGCAGGACGAGATCGCTTCGGCCCCGGAGGCAATGAAACCGGTGATGGAGACCGTTTTGGCCCACTGGTATTGGCTGTATTTCCAGGGCAATAGCTGGCGGTTCATCCAGCGGACCCAGACGGCCGAACCTCCGGGCGAGGACTTCACGACGTGGGATCTAGCCCGCATCCTGGCCGAGATCGACAGTCATTTCACCGCGGCCTTGGCGGCAGATCAGACGCTGAAGGCTATCCCGGTCGACGACTGGGACGATCTCCTGGAAAAGGGGACCATGCCGGACAGCTACCGGCCGACGCTCTACGATTTCTTGGCCTACGAAGCCCTGTCGTTCTACAGCGCCGGAGAGCAAGGCGGCACGCTGCCACAGGATACCTTTGAAATCATGGCGGACAGTCCCATTTTCGCGCCCGTGGCCGAATTCCTGGCCTGGGAGCCGACGGCGCCGCCGGACACGAAATCCG
>CAZGRF010000069.1:0-12423 GCA_964527825.1 uncultured Pirellulales bacterium | reverse complement strand
GCAGGGGCGTTTCCGCGAGAACCTGCTGGGCAAACGCGTCGACTACTCGGCCCGTTCAGTCATTGTTGTCGGGCCCAGTCTAAAGCTCTATCAGTGTGGTCTTCCCAAGAAGATCGCGCTGGAGCTTTATCAGCCGTTCATCATTCGCAAGCTCAAGCAACACGGTTTCGCCGATACGATCAAGAGCGCCAAGCGGATGATCGAACGACGAGACGATCAGGTATGGGACATCCTCGAAGAAGTGATCCATCAGCATCCGGTTCTGCTGAACCGCGCTCCGACTCTGCACCGGATGGGTATTCAAGCATTCGAGCCGGTACTGGTCGAGGGCAACGCGATCATGCTTCACCCTCTGGCATGCAAAGGCTTCAACGCTGACTTCGACGGCGATCAGATGGCCGTCCACCTGCCGCTGAGTGTCGAAGCTCAAGCGGAGGTCCACATCCTGATGATGACGACGGGCAACATCTTTTCTCCGGCGAACGGCGCTCCGATGGTCGGCCCGTCTCAAGATATGGTCATGGGGAACTACTATCTGACCGTGTCGATGGAGGACTTCGCGTCGCCTGCGGCGGAGGGCCGCCGGATGCCGGTCTTTCGTGATGTCTTTGAAGCCATGATGGCTCACGAAGTCGGGAAGATCGGCCTGCACGACATGATTCGCGTTCGCATCTCGCGCCGGATGGTCAAGGAGGCGTCCGGCGAGCTACGGATTGCGGAGGAAGTGGGAGACGGCGGCGGCAGCTTCAAGCCTCAGGTTGTGGAGACGACGGTGGGTCGGTGCATTTTCAGCGACATCCTTTCGGAGGCCATGCCGTTCTACAATCTGACCATGTCGCAGAAGAAGCTCAGCATGGTCATCAGCGACTGTTTCGAGTATTCCGGCAGTGCTGAGACGGTGGGCCTGCTCGACCGAATCAAGGATGTGGGTTTTCGCTATGCGACGCTGGCCGGATTGAGCTTCGGACTGACCGATCTCAAGATTCCGCCCAAGAAGGCCGAAATCATCACCGAGACGGAGAAACGCGTCTCGAAGATTCTCAAGAACTACAACGACGGTGTTCTAACCGAGCGCGAGCGATACAACCAGGTCATCGATGCGTGGACCAATGCCCGCGTGGCGGTCACGAACGAGATGATCAGAGGGCTGCGGGAAGACAAGAAAGAGGATGGCACGCCTTATCTGAACCCGATCTACCTGATGTCGGACTCCGGCGCCCGTGGCAGCATCGATCAGATTCAACAGCTTGCCGGCATGCGTGCGTTGATGGCCAAGCCCAGCGGCGAGATCATCGAGACGCCTATCAAGGCCAATTTCCGCGAAGGCCTGACGGTGTTGGAGTATTTCAGCTCGACGCACGGTGCGCGTAAGGGTCTGGCTGATACCGCCTTGAAGACGGCCAACTCAGGGTATCTGACGCGCAAGCTCATCGACGTGGCCCAGAACGTAATCATCATCGAACGAGACTGCGGGACGCTGCAGGGGATCACCAAAAGTACGGTCAGCCGGGGCGATCAGGTAGACGTACCGCTGTCGCAACTGGTCATCGGCAGGACCGCCAGGGATAACATCCGCAACCCGATCACAGACGAGATGATCGTTCACGAGAATGAGGTGATCACACCGGAGATCGCCGCCAAGATTGAGGCGCTGGGACTCGATGCCATCCGGGTCCGCAGCCCCTTGACCTGCGACAGCTCGTTCGGCGTGTGTGCCAAGTGCTATGGCTGGGATATGAGCACGGGGCAGGTCGTGGAAGAGGGAGCCGCGGTTGGTATTGTGGCGGCCCAGTCGATCGGCGAGCCGGGAACGCAGTTGACGTTGCGCACGTTCCACACCGGCGGTGTCGCCTCTCGTGCGATTCTCGAACGCGAACAGAAGGCAACCCATACCGGGGCAGTGCAGTATCGTGACGTCAATGCCGTCTCACTGCAGCGCGAGGACGGCACGACCGTGGTCGTGGCCCTCAAACGCAATGGCGAGATCACCTTGCTCGATCAGAAGGATCGAGAGCTGGACAGGTTCAAGGTCCCGTACGGCGCCATCATTCTCGTTCAGGACGGCGAGAAGGTCAAGGCGGGAACGACGCTGTTCCAGTGGGACCCGCACCGCACGCCGATCCTCGCCGAGGTGGGTGGCGTCATTCGCTTTGTAGACATCATCGAAGGCGAGACGGTTCAGACTGAAGAAATGCGCGTTCGGACCTCGAAGCTGAAATCTAAAGACGCCGACGTGAAAGTCCTGGAGCGTCCGGTCGTCATCGAGCACAAGGGGGACAAGCATCCACAGATCATTATCGAGGATGCCAAGGGTAAAATCCTTGACGTGCATTACTTGCCGGCCGGCGCGCGCATCGAAGTTGCAGAAGGCCAGCAGGTTCAGGCGGGACAGTTGCTTGCTCACCAGCCGCGTGCGACCGGCGGAACTCAGGACATTACCGGTGGCCTGCCGCGTGTGACGGAGGTCTTCGAGGCCCGCAAGCCGAAGGACCCGGCGGCCATGGCGGAGATCAGCGGCAAAGTCGAGCTGCGCAGCGACAAACGCAAGGGCAAGATGACGATTACCATCCGTAGCGAGAGTGGCATGGAGAAAGAGCACCATGTCCCGCGCGACAGGCATCTCAACGTCCATACCGGCGACCAAGTGGAAGCGGGCGATGCGCTAACGGACGGGCCGCTGGTTCCGCACGATATTCTTCGGATCAAGGGCGAAGAGGCGCTGCAGAGGTACCTCATCGGCGAAATACAGAACGTCTATCGTTCCCAGAACGTGAACATCAATGACAAACATATCGAGATCATTATCTCGCAGATGATGCGAAAAGCGGAGATTGATTCCGTCGGCGACAGTTCCTTTCTGCCCGGTGAAGTCGTCGACAAGTTCGTCTTCCGGAAAGAAAATGACGCGCTTGGCAACAGCGTCAGGGTGGCTGACAAGGGCGATGTCTCCGAGCTTGAGGAGGGCCAGGTTCTCGACAAGAAGGAGCTGGCCCGGCTGAATGAGAAGCTCGAGACGCTGGGCGGGACGCCCGCGAAGGGCCGAAAGCCGAAACCGGCGACGGCCAAGACGTTGCTGCTGGGCATCACCAAGGCATCGCTGTGGTCCGATAGCTTTCTTGCCGCGGCGAGCTTCCAGGAGACGACAAAGGTGTTGACGGAGGCGGCGCTGGCGGGTAAGGTGGATGAGTTGCACGGTTTGAAGGAGAACGTGCTGCTAGGCCATGTGATCCCGGCCGGGACGGCGTTCAAGCCGCACCTGGAAATGAAAGTCAAGCACTTGGTCGAGGCGCCGATACCGAAGGAATTGGCTGGCGTCCGGGAGGAAAAGGAAGCCGAAGCCAAGGCAGAGTCAAGGATTAAGGAAGTCCTGGGTATCGAGTAGGCTGACAATGGTTTTGGAAAAAACGAGATTTGAGCTATGCCGACAATCAATCAGTTAGTCAGAAAACCGAGGGCGAAATCGAAGGGGAAGAAGCGCGTGTCAGATATTAGCGGCTCGCCCCAGAAACGTGGCGTGTGTCTGATTGTCAGGACGCAGACGCCCAAGAAGCCGAACTCTGCTCTCCGGAAGGTTGCGCGTGTCAGGCTGACCAACGGAAAAGAAGTGACCGCCTATATTCCCGGCGTCGATCACAATCTCCAGGAGCACAGCACCGTGACGATCCGGGGCGGACGCGTCAGGGACTTGCCCGGCGTGCGCTACCACATCGTCCGCGGGGTCCTCGACTGTGCCGGCGTTTCCGGGCGCAAGCAAGGCAGAAGCAAGTATGGAGCCAAGAAAGCGAAGTAGCTTTGTGACGGTTTGAAGGACGTGACAGGCATTTGAGGCGATAGAAAACGTTATGGCCAAGAAGTTTACTGCTTCCAGCGATCAATTGAAACCGGACCCGAAGTATGGCAGCAAGCTGGTTTCGAAGTTCGTCAATTGTATGATGTGGGACGGCAAGAAGAATACGTCCCAATTGATCTTCTATGACGCGTTGGACATTGTCGCCGACAAGATGAAGGACGTCCCGCCGCTGGAGGTATTTGAAACAGCGATCAACAATGTCAAGCCGTTGCTCGAAGTCCGCAGCAAGCGCGTCGGTGGGGCCAGTTATCAGGTGCCTATGCAGGTGAATCCAAGACGTCAGCAGTCCCTGGCGTTTCGGTGGATACTGGCGTCGGCCCGAGGCAAGAAGGGCAAGCCGATGTGCCAGCGACTGGCGTCGGAGTTGATGGACGCCTACAACAAGCAGGGCGGCGCCATGACAACGCGCGAAAACGTGCATCGTATGGCGGAGGCGAATAAGGCGTTTGCCCACTTCGCGTGGTAAGAATCCAGAGTTGTATCGCCACGGTTGGTTGCCGAAGAAGCCGTGGCATTTTTTTTACCCGTTGATCGGGATCGGCGCTGGCAGCACGAGGTCGACGACCGGCGGGAGTTGTGTGGAGGGGGGATTGGAGCCGAGTGCTTAGGTATGGGAAGGTTAGAGGAAACGCGGAATATCGGCATCATGGCTCACATTGATGCCGGCAAGACCACCATTACCGAGCGCATTCTATACTATGCCGGCAAAACGTACAAGATGGGGGAGGTCCATGAGGGTACCGCCGTCATGGATTACATGGAGGAGGAACAAAAGCGAGGTATTACGATTACCTCGGCCGCCACGAAATGTCCGTGGAAGGGATTCGAAATCAACCTGATCGACACGCCCGGCCACATCGACTTCACCGCTGAGGTTGAAAGGTCGCTGCGCGTGCTCGACGGGGCGGTGGCAGTGTTCGACGGAAGCGAGGGAGTCCAGGCCCAGAGCGAGACCGTCTGGCGGCAGGGGCAGAAGTACCATCTGCCGTGTCTTTGCTTCATCAACAAGATGGACAAGGTGGGCGCCGATTTCGAGATGAGCGTCCAGAGCATCCACGACAAGCTTCTCGCCAACCCCATCGCACTGCAATTGCCCGTGGGCGCCGGCGATTCGTTTGAAGGCATCATCGACCTGGTCTCCATGCAGGCGGTCTTCTATGAAGCCGAAAAGATGGGGGCCACATTCTACGAGACCGACATTCCACCGAGATTCGAGGATGCGGCCAAGCGTCATAGGGCCCGATTGGTTGAGCTTGCCGCGGAACACGACGAGAAGCTGATGGATGCGTTTGTCCATGACCAGCCCGTTGGTGCGGAGATGGTGAAGGGGGCGATCAGAAAGGGGACCCTCGCCGGAAAGCTCCACCCGGTTTTTGTTGGTTCGGCGCTCAAGTATATCGGCGTCCAACGCCTTCTCGATGGTGTAGCGGCGTATCTTCCCTCTCCGCTGGATAGGCCCACTCTCGTGGGGCACAAGCCCGGTGATGAGCGCAAAGAGGTGGCCGTCAAATGCGATCCCAGTGCAGGCTTGGTCGCACTTGCATTCAAGATTACCGGTGACGCGCACGGCGACCTGACCTTCTTGAGGCTCTATCAGGGGACTCTGAAGTCTGGCACGCGCGTCCTGAACACCAACCGTGGCAAGAAGGAGAACATCACGCGTGTTTTTGAGATGCACGCGAGCGAGCGTAAGATACTTGATTCCGCCAGCGCCGGCGACATTGTAGCAGTCGTCGGGCTCAAGCAGACCCTCACGGGAGATACTATTTGCGATCCGAGGAAGCCGGTGGCGTTGCCGAGCATCTCGTTTCCTCAAACGGTTATCACCATGTCGATTGAGCCGAGAAGCGCCGCGGAAAGAGCGAAACTGGCGGCCGCACTTGGTTCCCTTCGCCGCGAGGACCCGACGTTCGAATACAAGACCGACGGCGAAACGGGCCAGACCGTCATCAGCGGCATGGGCGAATTGCATCTCGAGATACTCCAGCACAAGATAGTCAGAGAGAAAAAGGTGGACGTCCGTGTGGGCCGACCGAGGGTGGCGTATAGAGAGGCAATTACGCAGGCCGCCCAAGCCGAGGGCAAGTTTGTCCATCAAAGTGGGGGGCACGGGCAATATGGGCATGTTGTCCTGGTTGTCGAGCCGCTTTATGCCGAGGACGGGCATTACAAATCGGGGGTCGAGTTCACTGCCAACGTATCTCCGGACAAGATCCCCAGGGAGTACGTCCCGTCCGTGGAGCGGGGCGTCAAGGAAGCGGCCGGCAATGGTGTCCTGGCGGGTTACGCTGTCGTCGGGCTCCGCGTTACCCTTGTGGATGGCTCTTTTCACTCGGTGGATTCATCGGATCTGGCTTTCGAGCAGGCGGCCTCGATTGCCCTGGACAAGGCCATGAGAGAGGCCGGTCCGGTTCTTCTGGAGCCAGTGATGAAGGTTGAGGCGGTTGTGCCCGACTCGGCGTTCGGGGCCGTTCAGGCCGATTTGTTGGCCAAGCGCGGGGCGATAACGGATTGCCGTATCTACGGCAACATGCGTGTTGTGGATGCCAGGGTGCCCCTGGTCGAGCTGTTCGGCTATTCCAGCGACATCCGAAGCCTTACAGCCGGACGCGGGAATTTCACCATGGAGCCACTCTGCTACGAGAGGGTGCCGGAGCAAGTCGCCAGGAAGATCTTGCTCTGAAAGGGCGCGGAGTTTTTACTTTTTTGCGAATTATTTTCGTGTCGTCTGTTGACGGATGCTGGAATTCGTGATAGATTCTTGGTTTTTCAGCTGTAGCGAGCAGCGTCATGGAAGACGTTGCGATACGTAGTTACGCTGTGGCATGTCTATAATTGCCGTTCAAGGATGGCTAAGTAAGTTTTCTTTTTGATATGGGTGTGCCGAGGCTGGTGGCGGCTTCGCAGGGTCCAGAGTTGGCCTAAGCCCCAACCCTTCAAGGAAGGCCAGAGTAGCTGCCGGTGGAGTCACCTGCGGGTAGCGGCTTAGCCTTTCCTGCCGGAAATCAAGCAGAACGGCCTTGATCGGGATCGAGATAGTGTCTGCTCGGTGTCTATGTCGATGTTGGTGCCGGTAAGTTAGGGTGTTCTTGTACGGCCTTGGGCCACCGGAGCCCGTGGCGACGCATGGCAATCGGGTGCTCCAGAGGAGCGTTATGGCTGCTGAAACTGAGAGAATTCGCATACGAATGGAGGCGTACGATCACCGGACGCTGGACGCCTCCGCCCGAGAGATCGTGGAGCACGCGCGCCGGACAAACGCACGCGTGAGCGGGCCGGTGCCGCTGCCGACGCGCATTGAGCGGTATACTGTCCTGAGAAGCCCTCACATTGACAAGAAGTCGCGTGAGCAGTTCGAGTTGAGGACGCACAAGCGGCTTATCGACATTCACGAGGCGAACGCCCGGACGGCCGAAGTGCTGAATCGTCTGGTTGTTCCGGCCGGCGTTTTCGTGAAGATCAAGGCGTAACAATAGGGAACCTCGGATCATGAGCATGCTGCTGGGAAAGAAAGTGGGGATGACGCGGGTGTATGACGAGTCGGGCCGGCTCATCCCGGTGACCGTCATTCAGGCGGGACCGTGTACGGTCACCCAGGTCAAGACCGCAGATACCGATGGGTATGACGCGATCCAGCTCGGATTCGAGGATGTCAAGCCCTCGCGGCAGAAGCACCCACAGGTCGGACACGCTGCCAAGGCCGGTGCGAGCCCCAAGAGGTTTGTCCGGGAGTGGCGTTTTTCCGACAAGCCTGAAACGGAGTACAAGGCGGGTGATTCATTGACGGTTTCCGTGTTCTCGGACACCAAGTACGTGGATGTGATCGGCACGAGCTTGGGTAAGGGATTCGCCGGAGTGATGAAGCGGCATGGTTTCGGCGGTTTTCCTGCTTCACACGGTACGGAGAGGAAGCACCGAGCGCCCGGCTCGATATCGAGTTATTCCAGCAACGCCGGCACCGGCGGCAGCCCGAAGCGAGGCAAACGTATGGGCGGACACATGGGGAACCGTCGCATAACGACCAAGAACCATAGCCTGGTTTCGATAGACGAGAAGAAGAACCTGTTGGTGGTTAAAGGGGCGGTCCCCGGCCCCGCTGGCGGGTACTGTGTCGTGCGAACGGCCAAGAGATCACAGTGAGTCGATAAGTGTACCAGCGATGATTGAACTGACTGTCTATAACCGCAGTGGCCAAGAGGTTGAGAAGGTTAGCATCGATGAAACGGTGCTGGGCGGTGCTGTGAGGCATGCTTTGCTCAAGCAGGCCATCGTGATGTACCGCGCCAATCGGCGCGTCGGCACGGCGAAGACAAAAGGCAGGAGCGAAGTGGCCGGCTCCGATAAGAAGCTCTTTCGCCAGAAAGGTACGGGCAATGCTCGCGTGGGCAACCGTAGGACGGGCAAGCGGGTCGGTGGCGGCATGACCTTCGCAAAGGTCCCGAGAGATTTCAGCCAAAAGATGCCCCGTAAGCAGAGAAGGCTAGCGCGGGATTCTGCCGTCTTGGCCAAGCTGCGGAGCAACCGTGTCGTGGTTGTCGACGGCCTGACGTTTGAGCGGCCTCGGACTAAGGAGTTCGCGGATGTGCTCAAGAACCTGAAGATCGACCGCAGTTGTCTGGTCGCGATCAGCCAGAGCGATGAGAATATCTGCAAGTCGGCCCGGAATGTCAAGAGGGTGGCGGTGCTGCCTGTGACGGACTTGAATGCGGGAGCGATCTGCACGCATGACAAGATGCTGTTTACGAAAGACGCCATCGTGGCGTTCTTGAACCGTGACGTGGGCGATGAAAGCTGATCGGGCGTTCTGTCAAAAGGGGTGCTCTGGAGTCTTGAGTGAGTTGAAGAATTCGGTTTCGTGATGGATGACTACAGCGTGATAATTCGGCCCTTGGTTACGGAACAGGGGATGCACTTCGCCAACGTGAAGGGCGCGTATTCCTTCCAAGTCAATCGGAAGGCGAACAAGGTGCAAATCAAGAAGGCCATCGAGCGCATCTATGGTGTCAAAGTGGACAAGGTGAGGACGGCCAACCGCTCCGGTAAGCGGCGTCGCAAAGGCAGAACGATCGGCACGACAGCGGGTTGGAAGAAGGCCGTTGTGTATCTGGGGCCGGAGCACCACATTGATCTATTCTAAGAGGGCACGGTAGAGAGACCATCGTATGGGTATTCGCACCTATAGACCAACTAGTGCAGGACGTCGCAATAGCTCCGTCAATGATTATGGGGAGCTGACGACAAGCAAGCGTCAGAAGAGCCTGTGCAAGCGCATCAAGAAGAGCGGCGGCCGGAATCACAGCGGCGTGACCACAGTGCGCTTCAGAGGCGGCGGTGCTCGGCGCATCTATCGCGTGATCGATTTCAAGCGGAACAAAGATGGGATCGTCGGCAGAGTGGCGACCATTGAGTACGATCCGAATAGGAATTGCTTCATCTCGCTCGTGGAGTATGAGGACGGCGAGAAGCGCTATGTCCTGGCGCCGCTTGGAATCAAAGTCGGTGACATGATCGAGAGCGGGCAGGAGTGTGAGCCGAAGGTGGGCAACGCCATGCCGCTGGGGGCCATACCGGCCAGTCTCGAAGTGCACAACATTGAGATGACGGCCGGGCAGGGGGGTAAGCTCGTGCGAGGCGCCGGCAACGCCGCGCGCATTGTCGCCAAAGAGGGAGACTGGGTCACGCTCGTCTTGCCCAGCGGCGAGATGAGGATGGTTCGCAAGGAATGTCGGGCCACGATCGGGCGACTGAGTAACCCCGATTTCCAGAATGTCAGCATCGGCAAAGCCGGGCGCAAACGGCATATGGGACGTCGCCCCCACGTCAGGGGAAAGGCGATGAACCCCGTGGCACATCCCATGGGCGGTGGCGAGGGCCGGTCCAACGGCGGGCGACATCCATGCTCGCCCACGGGGAAATTGGCAAAAGGGGGCAAGACGCGAAATCCTCGCAAGATAAGTAATGGTAGGATTATCCGGCGGCGCAAAAACAAGCGGCAGGGGCAGTTGACACTGTAAGAAGGGAGACAGATTACACCTTCAAGGCTTTGCGGCGGGCGAAAGCGGTCGCGGGCACGGATGGTGAAAGAGAGGCAGAATGGGCAGATCTCTTAAGAAGGGACCATATGTCGATGAGAAAGTGCTTGCCAAGGTCGGCAAGCAGATAGACCAAGGTAGTCGCGAGCCTATCAAGACTTGGTCTCGGCGCTGCACCATCGTGCCGGAGTTTGTGGGTTTCACGTTCATGGTCCACAACGGAAAGATGTTCCACAAAGTGTTCGTCACGGAAGACATGGTCGGGCACAAGCTGGGGGAGTTCTCCCTCACGCGAACGTTTAGAGGACATTCAAGCAAGAAGATCAAGTAGAACGTACGGCGGGTCGGAGTCGTGACCCACCTTGTACGGGATGGCGGCTATGCTGAGTGCAACGAAACTGAGAGACATGTGTGAACGGCGGCAGGTTGGCGCGGAGGTTCTGGCGCGGAGCTTGGCCCGGGGAGGGCTGGATACGCAGAAGGCGACTGCCGCAGTGAAAAACTGGCGAAAAGGTCTCTTCAGGCGGCAGCCGCGTACGGACGATATTCGGCGCCTGGCGGAAGCGCTGGGCGTCGAAGCGACGGAGTTGGGTGAATGGCGCTCGTGCTATCGTTATGCTCCGATGTCTGCCCGCAAGGTACGGCTGGTGACGGATTTGATTGTCGGTCGCAGCGTCCAGGATGCGATGGACATCCTGAAGTTCACGCGGAAACGGGCCGCGCCGATGGTCAACAACGTGTTGAAAGCTGCGGTGGCGGACGCGGATGAACAGCAAGCGGATGTGGATAGGCTCTATGTCAGCGAGGCGCGGGTCGATGACGCCGGTGTCCGGATCGGGACGAAGAGGTGGATGCCCAAAGATCGCGGGCGCGCCCATCCTCTTACGAAGCTGGCTTGCCACATTCATGTGACCGTGACGCAGGCATAACTGACGTAAAGGGAAACCCTGTACAGAGACAGTTGATATGGGCCAGAAGACATCGCCAATCGGTTTCAGAACGGGAGTCACGCTCGGATGGCAGAGCACCTGGTTTGCCCCGAAGGCCAACTATGGCGGTTTTCTTGTCGAGGACCAGGCGATCCGTAGGTATATCGACAACCGCTTCAATCGTCAGATGCCGAAAGGCGCCATCGCTAAGGTCGAAATCGTCCGGACACGCAACGAAGTCAATGTCACGCTGCACAGCGGCAGGCCCGGGGTCGTGATTGGGCCGCGCGGCGGCGAGGTGGACAAGGTCCGGGAGGAGCTCGAGGCGTTGGTCGGGCGCAAGGTGACCGTCAACGTAATGGAGATTAAGGAGCCCGAGCTCAATGCGACGCTGGTAGCGGAGGTCATTGCCGAACAGCTCGGCAAGCGTGCATCGTTCCGGCGCACGATGAAGCAGCAGTGCGAATCGGCCATGAATGCTGGCGCCAAGGGTGTGAAGATTATGTGTTCCGGACGTCTGGCGGGATCGGAAATGGCTCGCCAGGAAACGCAGAAGTTGGGGAGTATTCCACTGCACACGCTGGACGCGGATGTGGACTACGCGATAGCGACGGCACGGACGACATACGGAGCGATTGGCATCAAGGTTTGGATCTATCGCGGCAAGTTTGGTGAGGAAAGCGAGCCGGTACAGCATAGGCGCAGGCGCACGCCGCGGCGTCCGTCGGCGCCATCGGGGCCCGGTCCGGAGCAAGGACCCGTTGCCGATAGGGCGACGCCTGCGGCGGGCAGTTGAAGCAGGAGTAACGGCGTAGTTTTCCTGGAAGACGTACGAGGGGTCAGCACAAATGGCGTTGATGCCGAAACGAGTTAAGTATCGCAAGAGCCAGCGGGGGCGTGTGAAGGGCAATGCCTCTCGCTGCAACTATGTTGCGTTTGGAGAGTACGGCCTGCAGGCCCTGGAGACAAGCTGGGTCACGGCCAAGAATATCGAAGCCGGTCGCGTAGCCGCGACGCATTTCTTGCACCGTGAAGGCAAGGTGTATATCAGGATATTCCCGGCCAAGCCGGTTAGTTCTAAGCCTCTCGAAACACGAATGGGCAAAGGCAAGGGCGAGCCGGAGTTCTGGGTGGCCAGGGTCAGGCCGGGCCAGGTCTGTTTTGAAATCGGGGGCGTCAGCGAAGACGTGGCTAGGCAGGCCCTATCCAGGATTGCCCACAAAATGCCGATCCGCTGCCGCTTCGTTCGGCGCCGGCATTCGCTCTGAGAGAGGACATGACGGTGAAGGCCAAGCAGTTGAGAGAGATGAGTCAGGATGAGCTTGTGCATACGCTGGAAGAGTTGGAGAAGCGGCTCTTCGATTTGCGGTCGCAGGCCGTTACGGAAAAGTTGGAGAACTCGAAAGCTATCGTTAACGCGCGTCGTGACGTGGCGCGCCTAAAGACGCTGTTGCACGAGCGAGCTGATTGACGGTGCACGGTCGTTGACAGGTGGCTGGAAACTGCCCTTATGGAAAACCGAGCGGGAAGAATGCTGACAGGTATTGTCACGAGCGACAGTGGGAACAAGAGCGTCAGGGTGACCATTGATTACAAGGTCAAGCATCCCAAG
>CAZGRF010000068.1:0-12489 GCA_964527825.1 uncultured Pirellulales bacterium | reverse complement strand
TCCGCTCACGATGACAGTACGACTGCAGGGCTACTGCAAGAATGGCAGGTTTGGTGGGGGTGACACGCAAGCGGAGACACAGACTAACATGCTGTTGCACAATGACTTGCAGATTCTTGGCTTGTTCTGGCACGGGGTTTGCATGGGTGATTAGTAGAGTTGGAAATGCAGGAATGTAGGGATGCAATGATGGAGTCAACAGAGCTTTTGGAGGTACAGACGATGTGGTTCGACAACTGGTCACCTTTCTTTGACGTGGGCAAGACGCTCGAAGAGATGGACCGCATCCTGGATGCGGTCGGCCGGCCGCTGAGTCTGCGCAGCGTGCCGCGCGGGACGTTCCCGGCGATCAACGTGTACGATCAGGGCCAGGCGGCCGTGGTGACGGCGGAAGTGCCCGGCGTCAAGAGCGAAGACCTGGAGCTAACGGTACTGGGCGATGCGCTCACGCTCAAGGGCGAGCGCAAGAACGACACCGACGAGCAGGAACGCTACTACCGCCGCGAGCGCCCGATGGGCACGTTCCTGCGCACCGTGACGCTGCCGGCGCCGGTCAAGACCGATTCGGTCAAGGCCGAGTGTCGCGACGGCGTGCTCCGCGTCACCATGGAAAAGGCCGAAGAGGCCAAGGCGAAGAAAGTCCAGATCAAGTCCTAAACGACCCGGCTGCTTCGACGGAGCCGGTCTCGGTTAGATGGGAGGTTGAGACGATGGCCAACAAAAAACAAGAGCTTGCACAGCCTCTGCAGACGACAGTGACGCGTCGCGAGGAACAGCCGCAGCAGTATTTCGTGCCGCCGGTCGATATCAGCGAGACGCCGGACAGATTGGTCCTCAGATACGACATGCCCGGCGTGCAGAAAGGCAACGTGGATGTCACCGTGGACAAGGGGACATTGATCGTCACGGGCCAGGCCGATCCGGAGGAGTCCGGCACGCCTGCCTACCGCGAGACGCGCATCGGCGACTATCGCCGGGAGTTCACCCTGCCCGACGACGTGGACGCCGACAGGATCAGCGCGTCGATGAACGCGGGCGTGCTGACCGTCCGCATCGCCAAACCCGAGGAGGCTAAGCCCAAGCGCATTCAAATCACCGGCAGCTAACCCACAGGGTGGATTTCCAACCCTGGTCCCTACCGAAGCGGCGCCCGGTCACGGGCGCCGCTTGTCGTTTGCGTTACCCTTCGGCACGCCAGGCGGGCGGCAGAGTGTGCCCCCACACCCTGCGATTCAAAATGGTTCCGTCGCGGTCTGCGCGTGCCCACGGGGACGAAGGAGTGACCCAAATCCAAAATCAGGCTTTCAGTTGCGCAACGAGCTGGCGGGTTTCGGGGGATTGGTTGACTTGGGCGGCCTTGAAGGATTGGACCTGGTCGGCGTTCTGCTGCTTGAAGAGTTCGTTGGCGGCGATGATCTCGCGCAGGGCTTGGGACTTGGCGCGGGCCTCCTTGAGGAACTTGGCAATCCGCGTGCCGTAGACGCCGCCGAGCAGGGCTGAGAGGCCGATGCCTATTTCCAGCAGCGTGTCAGCCATGTCCCAGGGTCCGGGCCGCTCGGTCGCTTCGGTCAGCGCGCTGTGGGCCAACTGCCAGTTCGCCTGCGCCAGGATCTGCTCAGTCGTCTCGGCCGGAGGGTACTCCTTCGGCAGGCCGCAGTACGCGGTGAACGCACGGCTCTGCAACCCTGACAGCGTCGTCAGCGACTGCAACTGGTCCGACGCCTGCTCGGCCGCCGCCGTCTCGGCCGCAACTTCGGCCGTGCGCTGGTGTAGCCAAGCATTTTGCTTGGCCCGCTCGCTCGGCGCCAGCCGCAAGCTGCTGCAACCCGAAATCATCAAACCGAGCGATGCGATAATGGTGACGAGGTCGAGTCGGCGTGCGAGGCGCGCCCGGCGCGGTGTCTGGTTCATGGCTTCTCTCCTAACTGCTTCTCTATGGCTTGGACGCGGTATTCGTGTGAGAGGTTTTGGAATGACAGGACCTCGAGCTTCTGAGTGAAGCGGTCCTGGGATTCGAGCAGCATCGTGACATCGCGCTGGAGCAGGTCGAGCTGCCGCTGCAGGTTGACCCAGCTACCGACAATCAACGACGCCAGCGTCGCCAATTGCAGCAACGTCGAGAGGTTGATCCGGCGGTCGAGTCGCCATGTTGGTATGGTGTGGCGGGCCATGATGGAGTGCTCCTTAAGGTACGGCGTAGAAGGCGTTCTTGTCGCCGACGCGGAACATCAGGGCGTACGTCCCGGCCGAGAGGGTGCCTTGGCCCAGGAAGGATTCGGCCAGATTGAACGCCTCCGCCGGCGCGCCGACCGACAGCGGCAGCGTGCCGACCTCACCCAGGACGACGGGCTGGACGCTATAGACGTTGTGGTCCACGTGGCTGACGATCTTCACGGCCCAGGCCGCCGCCGAAGCCGCAGCATTGACGACCATCGAAGTCTCCTTGCGGTTGTCCGCGCCTTGCCGAGCGAGATCGGCCAGGACCTGTTGCTGGTCGGTTACATGTCGTTTGTCCATTTGCGCGTCTCCTTAGGCACGCCGGCCGGCAGCTAAGTCCTCTGCCGTGCGACTTGCAGACGGGTGCATTGCTGTTTGAAGTCCACCTGCACGCGCTCGATCCAGAACAAGCTGCGGTTGTCACGCCGGACGTTGAGCAGGTCACGGCTGTCCGGGCTCGACGTCACTTTGTCGCCCGGCTGCAGGTGCAGCGTCACGCTCGGCGTTTGCACCTCAATGGTCTCGAACACCCGCGGCGCTACGGTGGCTGTACGACGCACGAGCTCGTGCAGGGCTATGCTGTCGTCCGCCTCGTCGGGAGGCCCGAAGCCCTCCGGGCCGCCCTGCGCGAAAACGCTCTGGGCCGAGACCTGGCGGTATCGGAACTGACGGGGAAGTGTGACGACATGATCGACTACCGGGACCGTCGAGCCGACCGGGCCGTTCGCGACGATAGACGTGAGCCGTTCGTCGCTGACGACCGAGGCGGTGATCCGGAACTTCAAGCCGTCTTTCAGAGCGGCCACCCACGTGTCGACATCGAGCCGATCGCTGCTGAGCCGGACCCCGCACTCGTCGAACAGGTTGTCGAACGCATAGACGTACTCCCACCAGTGCAGGCCGTCGTCATAGGAGACTTCCAGGAAGTAGCCGAGCGAGCGACCCTGTTGGTTCGCCGTCAAGGCCGGCCAGAACCGCCGACCCCGCTGAACGTAATCGGCGCCGGCGAAGATCATCGCGAAATCGAACGGAGGGCCCTGGTCGAACGGGGCTGCCGTGTAGTCGCCCGCCTCGTTCAGGCACCACTTGCGGTAGACGTCCCTGACCTTGTAGAACTCCGGATTCGTCGACGCCGAGAACTTGGCGTAGTCTGTGTCTTCCAGGGCGGGGTCCCACGCCTTGACCAACTCGAACGTCGCCTCATAAACCTTGAAGTCGCCTTGACCGATGTACCTATGCGTGACCGGATAGAAGTCACGCTGGCTGCGCAGCGTTGTGACGTTCGTACGCGAGAGACACAGCGTCTCGCCTCTTGGCTGACAGTTCAATTCAACTGCTCGGCCCTGGCCGTTTCGATAGAAGAGAATGGCTTGGCTGGGCCCGGTCGGCAGCAGGCGGGGCACGAATTGGAAGGCCAGCCCGGCTTGTTCGCAACAGCGATGCAGTGCTTCCAGGAGGCTCAACCCCGTGACATCGAGGTCCCGTACGAGCCGATGGTCCGTCAGGGCCTGCAACTGGCTCAGGTCCGGCCAGTGCAAACAGCCGACCGGCAGGTACTCGCTGAGCAGATAGTCGATGGCTTCGGCGTAGGTCCAGGACCGCGTCGCGGCGCTGGTAGAGAAGGCAGCGTATGCCTTGCCGTGTACGGTGACCGTCTCGCCAGCGGCGTTGCCTTGTCCGCCTGGGTTGAACGTCGTATCGAGCCCCGTCAAGAGCGCTGTCAGGCCGTTGTCGCCCAGCACACGCCGGCCGTAGACCGTGATGCGTTCGAGCACGGCGCTGAAGTCCCGCGCGATGATCTCGATTCCTTCACCGTGGGAGTCGATGGTTGTCTCGATGCTGTCGATTTGACCGGCAAAGACTGCCAGCCCCGACGCGGTTGTCAGCGGTGGACGCGCGTTGTAGACTTGGTGAAGGCATACGCTCCGGCCCATGCCGAACTGGTCTTCGATGCGCTCGAACGGAATTGGATCAGCCTCTTGTGCCGCCGCCGGATTGTAGGCCAAGCGGGCCGAGCCGAATTCGGGCCAACTGCCCCGCACGATCTCGAGCGGCTCGAGGTCCTCGCACAGAACGCCGTCAACGAAGGCCACGGTGGTGGCGGCCGGCACGGCCAGCCGGGACTGCTCAGGTTGAAACAGTTCGATCGCATTCATCATCACGGTATCGCCTCCGCTGCGAAAATGGTCGCAGCTTCAGGAGCGTGTGTCTCTACGACGCAGCGCACGGTTGCCAGCGTCACGCTCTCGGTCCCGCTGGCGCTCTGGGCTCGGATGACAAACGTGTATCTGCCATCGGCCGAGGCATTGGCCTGATAGTGGTAGAACCTGCGTCCTTCATAGCTGACTGTGGCCAAAGGTGTTTCGAGATCGACCTGACCGGTGCCGCCGTCGCCGTAGATCTTGAACACCTCCGGCGCGGCTCTCTGGTCTAGTGGGCAATAGAACCACCGAAGGCGTATGCCATTGCCGTCTATACGTTTTGCCTTGAGGCCGAAGACGGCGTTCGGGGCAGGATCGACGCGCTTGCCGTCCGGACCGATGCTGACCATGACGGCGGCGGCCGTGGTTAGTTCCTGATGTCCGCAACTGTTGAACCGCCGGACAACGTAACAATGCTTCGAGCCCGGCTCATGAGACAGGTACGTCGGCAATGTGGTCGCTTGCAGGTGCGGCTCGACCACGTCCAGGATACTGCCGAAGTCCACCGCGTCGGGGCTGGGACCTCGATAGATCGCCGCGCAGTCCTCGCGACGGACCCAAAACCAACCACGCGTCAGCGCCGTGCCCAGCTTGAATGCCTGGGCCGTCATGCCGTTGAGCAGCGCGTCGGTCAGCCACACCGTCTCGCCCTCGGGTACCGTCTGGGGCGGAGGTGGTGCCGGCGTGACCTGCAGGGATGCCGCCATTGCCGAGAGCGCCTGAATCGTCCCCGACAGTGTCACGGTGCCCGTTTCGCTGAGGGAGCCACTTATGGCGGAGCCGGCCACTACCGCGCCGCTGAGGCGGCGGTTCAGTCTGCCCGTCGCGGCACAGGCAGACATCGCGGCGGTCGAACCGCTCAGCATCCGAGCGACATTGGCGTTCGCACTGCATGTAGAAGCGGCCCCGAGCGAACCGGTGAGGTTCAGCACGCCACCGGCTGTCAGAGCCACGGCCGCCAATGCAGCCGGACGCTCGAACATCGCAAACGGCTCGCGGTAGAGCTGGGCGATCTCACCGGGCGTCAGGGCCCGGCTGTAAACGTAGACGTAGTAGATGCTACCCGGCCAATAGCTGTCGAAGGTTCCCCCGTGGTAGGCCGAACCGATAGACATCTTGCTGGGGTGAACGGCAGTATAGGCCCAGGGGGCGGAGGTATAGATGAGTACGGTGTCCGTGAGGCAGTAGTATGTGTTGATGCTCTTGGCAAACGAGAAGGCAAGCTGGTGGGGCTGGCCATCGTCGAACTCGGTGCCGCTATTGTAGACGTTGGCAATGTTCGTGTTGTTGTCTTCGCGGAAGAGACATCGGTACCTGCCGGACGTGAAACAGCCGAGCACGAAGCGGCAGCCGTAGGCGGGGTCGCCTATCCCGACCGCCGCGTGTTCCAGGGACACGGGATCGGCGCGCACCTTCGCCACGACGGTGAAGTCGGTCTCCAGATCGATCGTGATATCACCCAGAAAAACGTGATCGGCACCGTTGAAATCACATCGACCCGGTCCCCACGCGGGCGCCGGATTCCCTGCGGCGGTCAGCGCGTGCGCGTAATCATGCGTTTCGCTACCGGCGCCTTCGTTCAGCAGCCAACACGCCGCTAGCCCTTGTGCGAGCGGATGGGCGGGCCGCGGCAACACGCCAGGCGGTGGTTTGAGCAGGCCCATCAGCTCACCGTCTTCTCATTGATGCAGGCCGAGACGGTAATCGCGTTCGATGAAGCGTTGCTCCTGGCGTAGAGCTTGCCCCCTTTCGCCACAGGGCAGTTGACCGTCTTGACCGCCGGATCGTTGGCATAGGTGTCCAGCACGGCCAGCAGAATCCCATCGTCGTTGTCAGTGGGATACTCGTCCGTCGCGGCGCCGTCGGGATCCCCGCACGTGGCCAGCAGACAGAGCTCGATCGTGTCTCCCGAGGCCGGTGTGCTCGTGTTGTCGGCCTTGAGCGTCACCATCGCGTCGACGGCGGTCGCACTGAAGCTGAACGTGTCTGACGTCGCTGTGCCGCTGGCACTAACGGATTTGGAGTTGTTGCCGCTGTCCCACTGGACCTGAATCTCATTGTTGGCTACAGCCATGATTAGCCCCCTTCTGTTCGATTGCCGATTTCGGTTCTTGACCGGTGTCTCATGTCCACCGTCATCAATCGAGTGAGACGTTCAGATCGCCGGCCATGAATCGGACGGTGTCCCCACTGCCGACGGCCTTGGACTGCGTCAAGCTCCCGTGGGCAAGCAGGTTGCCTCCGGACGCGGCGTCGAATAGGGCAAAGTGCGTCACCGTCCCCCAGGCGCCGGTCGCCTCGCTGAACTCGACGGCGTTGGCATTGTCGAGTGATCCCGCCGATGCCGAGTTCCAATCGCCGCCGGCCGTGGCAGCCCGCGCGTAGCCGTTGCCGCTCGGCTCGCTCAAGCCGGTCCCGTCATCGCCGGGATCGGCGGTCGAAAGACCGACATAGATCGTCGGCGGCGTGTAGCCGCCCTTGCCGAAGATGTGGTCCAGAATCTCATTCTCCCAGTAATCAGAAAAACTGCCCATGAGTTACACTCCTGTAAGAGCTGAACAGCCAGGTTGTCACTCTGGCGTCCGCGTGACGGTTGAGGCGTCCTCGGTGAGGACGTGAGCCAGGAGGATGGTCTGGCCGTCGTTATCGTAGTAGTCCATCTTCTTGGTGACCTTGTTCTGCACGGTCTTGTTCACGAGAATCTTGATGGCCGTCAACTCCCCGTCGCCGGTCCAGACAAACTCTTGACCGCCGACTAGCGTATCGGTATCGGCCGGAGCGCCTCCGGCTTGAACGAACACTTGAATGGAGTAGTCCCCGGCCGGTATGTTCGGATCGAAGTCGCCGACGTGGCGGCTGCCGCTCTTGTCGGTTAGGCTGATGGCATAGTCGGCCGCGGCGTGACCGTCCGTGCCCCAGTCCTCGAAGACCTGTCCCGCCGTGCGCCATGTCTGTCCGGCGCTATTGCGGATGACCGCGTATAGCGTGCCGCCCGAGGCAGAGTCCGCATGAATCTCATTGGCCATGTTGCTGCCCTCTCATCAATCGATCTCAGGATCTACGCTTCTTCTGTCCACGTGCCACTCTTCGCGATGGTGGCCCAGTCACCGTTGGCATCGGCAACCAGCGTCAAGGCCGCACCGATGGCATCGGCCGACTTGTACTTGTCCGCTGTCTGGCCGCTGTCGTCTCGGATCGCTGCTGTCTGCGGGTCCACGCGCAGCTCGTAAGCCGCCTGGACGGCAAAGCCGAACTGCGTGCCCTCGGGAGCATCTGCCGGCAAGGTGAGCGTCACGGTCCCCGCCGCGCCCAGATTGGCGTGCACACTGCCAGATTCGGCGGGCATGAGAGTGTCGTCCGCGACGTGAGCTTCAAGGGGCTGGCTGACACCGCCGGCCCCGTATGGAATGGTGCAGTTGTGGCCGGCGCGGCAATCTATGATCGAGGCGATGTCACCACCCGATGTGCTCACGATGGCCAGGCGAACATGAGGCGTGGTCGCCATGCTCGGGAAGCCGCCGTACTCACTGGTGACGAGCGTGCCGTCGGCGTCGAGGTAGACGTAGATGCTTTCCTTGTCGTCTGCCAAGGTATTGCCGGCAGAACCTTCGTAGGCAACCAAGTCCGTGCCCAGCCAGAACTTGCCGGCTTTGACCCCGATGTCCAACCCGCCTTCGTCGTACACTCTCAGGTCGTTGGCTCGTTGCGTCGCCAGCAGCAGGCGATGGAGCAGCTTGCGGAACTGGAGGTAGTAGGGAGCCGTGCCGGTCGGGATGTATTCAACGCCGGTCTCAGCGTCTGACTGCAAATTCAACAGTTCGTTGTCCGATGGATATACCTCGCCCATTGTTTTCTCCTTGCGCTCATGCTTGATCCGATATGCTCAATGTGAGCCGGTTGGCGGACTCATCAAATGTCACGACGTCGAGTCCGGCCGCAGGCCTGGCCGCGGGCACGACGGTAATCGGCGCGGTCTCGCTCGCCGAGCTGTCGTTTCCTTCCTGGTCTGTGACGATGACGCCGAAGCGGTACTCGCCCAAAGGCAACGCTGGGCTGACCCATTCGAGTGCATCGGTGTCCAGGCCGAAATGCCCACGCCCAAAGCTGCCCTTAGCGAACCCTATCGCCGCCGCTGATTCGTAGCCGAAGTCGCCGGTGCCGAATTGCGCCATTCCGAAACCCGCCTTGTCCTGCCGGCACGGCCAGAGTGCCATAGGCGCGGGATTCAAGGGTGTGCTGTAGTCGATTTGGCCTGTGCCGTTGTCGGTATAGACATTGGCCATTGCGCCAAGCGGAAGGCTCTGGCCGCGCAGCAGCGTCAGCCTGACACGCGCGCTGCCTATGGGCCTCGAGTCAAGCTCATCGGCGAAATCGACGTGCGCCTCTTCGGGCTCAACGCCGATGATCTCCAGCCGCACCGCTGACGCGAACGACGAAGGGAGCTGAACGACCAATTGCCGCTGCTGTGGATCGAGAGTCACCCCAGCGAACCGTCCGTTGACGTAGGCCTGGTAGAGCGTTGCGTCCAGGCTGGAGTGCCAGGTCACCAAGGCCGTGCGAGAGAACGCCGCGCAGCCGCCATCAGCGGAGATTCCTTCGGGCAGGACAAACGCTCGGACATTCTCGATACCTTGACAAACGATCGACATGGTTGTTAGCTCCCCAACTGCCTATAGACAATTTCGTACTCGACAACGATACCCGCCCCGGCCGTGCGCTCCTCAAGCAGGCTGAAGGCATCCAAGCGAAGATGGTCGTATCGGTGCCCGTCGGCTGTCACAAGGGTGTGCGCGTTCCCGTCGATGAGGGTCGTTATGGTGTCGATCCGAGAACGCAATGCGGCCCGGCTCGCTCCCCGAAGTACGCCACGTTGCTGGACCTTGCGACCGCGCCGGCCCAGATCGATGCTGAGTGTCCCGTCCAGACCGGTGGCCGCCCGCTCGATCGAGGCGCGTTCAAAACCGCCGGCCTCGATTTGTAGATCCTGCTCATCGAACAATGCCTTGCCATCCAATGTCGTGCTCACGGGTTACCCTTTCGGCCTTCAGTCTCGCACCAGTCTAATGGCGCCGCCTACTCTTGTGACATCGGCGATGCCGTCGGCGCCCAGGTCAACTGCCAGATGGCATTGGCGCCGAGCCTTCTCGAAAAGCCCTTTGTAGTGAAGGCTCTTCTCCCAGAAGCTGCCATTCTTCGCTTGGCCCCCCCACATGGCGTAGACGCAGGAGATGACGGCGAACACCGAGACCCTGCGCAGCACCTCCGTGTCGATAACCTGCTCGACTGTGACGATGCTGGTCGGGTTGCCTGGCTGGATGCCGAAGTATGCCGTCAGGTCGCAGGCCGCCTCAACGGCTTGAGGACACAGGGTGCTGATCCGATACGAGATGTCCTCGGCCGCCGGAGGCGCGACGGGGTCGTCGTCCGTGTCGGTTCTCAGGACGGAGACGGTCAACTTGGTCGCAGCATCAACCGAGACTATCTCATACAGGCCGTCGAGCGAGCCATCGTCGGATCTCAGGTAGATAACGCCACCCGCTTCGACGTCAGCAGCGACAAAGTCTGCGCCCTCAGCGGTCAGCGTAGTGCCATCAAGTACGGCCGCGGTTCCAGCGGCCCGTACCTGCGAGGGCAGGTGAAGCTCGCCGAACAAGACCGGCTCATACTTCAGAATGTCGACATCACTTGAGAACTTGACCATCGTCATCTCCTTACTGCGGATTGCGGATCAGACGCACCTGAACGTCCCCATCCGCAATCCGCAGTCGTCTTCTCTGCGATCAGCATCAACTGGTGCTCAGATCGCGAATCAGTCCGTGGGCGGCTTCGTTCTTCAGTTCGAGGGTGTACTCGCCGATGAGTTCGCCGCACTCATAGTCGCCGCCGCTGGCCAGAGGCTTGAAATGGAAGCTCCTACCGGCTAGGGGCAAAACGCTGAGGCGCGACGAATCCAGGAACAGCGCAGCGTCCTGCGGCAACCAGCGCGTCGTGATGATGTGACAAATACCGAAGTCACTCTCGTAGACGCTCACCATGTCCGTGAACGTGGTGTCGTTGGCGCCGTAGGCTCGGCTGGCGGAGCAGAAGGCGTTGATCTTGCGCTTCTGGAAACCGCCGACCACGATCAGGTCCACGTTGCCATTGCTGTTCTCCCAGATCTTCCGCAGGATGTAGTTGACCTTGGCCTCGTCCAGGTCGGCCCCGGCGGGGAAGCCACTGTCACCCGTGTGGAAGACGTTCGAGGCGAGGTGCTGAATGATGCCTTTCATCGTGCGTCTGACCGTGCCGCTGCCCTGCGGGTTGCTGTCGGGCTGGCCGGCATTGATGACGGTGCTCTCCAGGTCGCGCAGCAACTCGCGCAGCCGCTCTTGCTTCTGGTAATCCATCTCGTCGGCCAGGCCGAGTTGGCTGGCGGCCATGTCGGAGCCGCTGACCTCGACCGCTTTGGCAAAGATCTGGGTGTAGTTACCGTAGCGGACGCGATTGGTGAAGCGGGCATTCGGTCGTTCCGCTCCTTCGAGCGCCGCGTTGCCCAGGATATTGATGACCAGGTTGTCAGCCAAGTTCTCCGCGGTGGTGCCCGCATAACCTCGAACCACCGTGAGCGTATTGGTACTGACGGCGGTCACCAGCATCAACTCTTCACTGCCTTCCACCTGAATCTGATCGCCCACGCAGAAGCGGTCGCCGTTGTCCACATCAAAGCTGTTGTCGGCGCTGGGATCGCTCCAGGTAGCGTCGTTGATCGTGTCTTTGTTCGGCAGAAGCTCGTCTTCCAGCCACTCGTGGTGTGTGCTGGTGGCCTCGCGCAGGGGATCGCCCAGCGCGTCGAGCAGGGGTGTCTCATAGGGCGAGACAAGCGCAACCAGATCTGAGACGTCTTCGGCCAGTTCAGGTAGCGTCGTTCCCGCGGAATACGTTGCTTTTCCAGTAAAAGCCATTGCCTATTCTCCTTACAGAGAGTTCATTTGTTTTCTTGGGTTTCTCCTTGTCGTCTTGAGTGCCTCGTTCGCGCTCAGAGCACATTCCTTCGCAACTTGAGGTACTCCTGCAAGTCTGCTCGCTTGCGCGTCCGCGCGGCCCTCTGGGCGGCTCGTTCGAGTGCGGTCTGACGAGGCGCGACGCGGTCTTTGGCGCCGGCCGTCTTGCGCGACCTTACACTGGCACCCGAACCGCTAAACAAGTAGCCCTTCTCTTTCTTGAGTTGCTCGATACACGCATCGAGGTTGCCGTCCGCCCCATCCTCCAGTCGCGCCTTGGCCATCAAGGTGGCTGCCTCCAGATCGGTCACGCCGGCGGCCGTCAGCTTGCACATCAGCTTCCGGTCCAACTCCAGTACGGCCAATTCATCCGACATCTGCGTGATTCTCTGGTTGGCGTCGGCCAACTGCTCGGCCAGGTCCTGCGTCTTCCTCTCGGCACTCTGTGCCCGTCTTCGATACCGGATCGATTCGGCCACCGGCACCAGCCTTGTGACATCGTCACCGGTCGCCTCCAACTCCTGCTCCTGCATGGTTTCCTGTGTTTCGCTCGAATTCATGGTTTCTCCCTATTGTCACTCTGATGGCCAAATGGAATCTATCGCTCCGCGTTCTCGCTGGCTTCGTAGCCCAACTCTCTGAGCACCTGTTCAACCGGGAGGCCCAGTTCCCGCTTGATCTGGGCCTCTTGGAGTTTCTCCATCACGTTCTCGGGCAGGGGACTGGCGAAAACGATATCCACGTCGCGCTCAGTCTCGCTGCTCTGGTAGATGGTCGCGGTGTCGAGGATGCTCAGGACCATTCGACAGATCTGCCTGATTCCCTCGCTGTAGGTATGGCGCTTGCGTTCGTTTTTCGAGAGCATCCCCATAAACGTCAGCCGCAGAGCCACTGCGCTGGTCAGATTACCGAGCTTGTCCTTCAAGACGCCTGCAACGACGGGCGTCACACCGCTGGTCTTGTCCAACGCCTCGCGGATTTCTGCGATGTGCGTCTGTTCGCTCGGAGCGGCGGCATCCCCACCGAATTCCTGGATCGACGCTTCGGGATTGTCGGTGCACCACATCCGACCCGGGGCGACGGGCTTGTCT
>CAZGRF010000067.1:0-12554 GCA_964527825.1 uncultured Pirellulales bacterium | reverse complement strand
GGCCGGTCTTGATGTGCGTTTTCATCTTGGGGAGATTGATGACCAAGTCGGCGTCCCGAACGGCTTTGACCACGAGGTATTCATGCTTGCCGGGCTGGTGATGTTCGAGCATGAGGCTCGGCTTGTACATGGTCACGCGGAAGTTCTGGGCATAGTCGGCGATTTCTTCGAGGAAACTGGTACGGCCGAGATCGACGCACTCGCTCTCGACGACCTGCGCCGCGCTCGCGTCGCGATGGATCTGCGGACCAACCACCGCGCCGCCCGCCGGACCTTGCCGGTCCAGGACGGTTCGCCGCCAGTCCTGAATGTCGATCTTCAGGTCGGGGTACCGCGCGCCGAGTTGCTCAGTCAGTTCCGTCATCCGGTTGAGACGCAGCAAAGCCGCGAAGTCACACGCCTGCAGGGGCGCGTCGCCGACGACAATCGTGCCGGCGCCGTTCATCGCGGCGGCACACCAGTCGATCGTGTGCCGGATGAGCGAGGTGTGAGTGACAAGCGATTCGATGCTGTGGCCGAGCGGATTCGATTCCATCACCCAGTTGGGCTTGATGACGACCGTGCCGCCCGGGCCTATCCACTCCTGGAACGGGTCCTTTGGATCGCGACCCCAAGCCGACCACAGACGGGCCAGCGCCAGTGCCATGGGATCGTCGGCGTCATACGGGAATCTCGCATAGGCCGGTTCCGTGGCCGCAACGTAGACCTCAGACTTCATCAGTAGCTTCCTGCCTCTTCAATCACGCCGCCCCATCCCGAATTGTCGTTCCGACGCATGACGATCGGTAGCCAACCGTCTACCGTCTGCCTATCCGGTAGTTGTCCCCAAGTCAAGCTTGTTTCCGAAGAACAGGTCGTAGCGTGGGGGATCGAACCTCTCCCAGCCCCCGCCGTGGTGCAGGGTCAGCTCGCCGAAGTATACCTTGCCGCCGCAGTCGTACAGGTCAACTCTGATGTAGTCGAACTCCTGCGCCAGCGTCCGGGCAACGGACAACATCTCCTCCAGTTCAGCCGGCCTTTCGACGGGGCGGCCGTTGGGCCACAGCGGCTTGTTTGCCTTCCAGTGACACCAGGTAAACGGAAGCAACTGCCAGTCGACGTCGTAGAAGTTCCTGCGATGATCGGTGAATCGGTCGATGTCCACCTGGATGGCCTCCACCCGGCCGTGGAAGCAATGAAACTTGAAATCCATCGGCACGTTTCCATCAGGATCGGTGAGCAGTTGCTCGACAACCAATCTCGGCTTGATGTGCCGGTATTGCGGTTCTCTGGAGAGGTAGTACATGTTCTGCTTCATCCACCTGCGAAGCTGACGCTTCAATCGGCGCTCCTCGATAGCATGCTTGTCCCGAACGATGACGTTCTGGCCGCTGCCATGCGTGGTCTTGATGATGAAAGGCGTTGGAAATCTCGCGGGATCGAGGTCTTCGGCGCGTTCGAGCACGGCGAGCAACGGAACGAGATGGTCTGCCCCGATCCTCTGCGCCACCCACTCTCGCACAGCATATTTGTCACTGATCGTCGTGTGAAACGGCCGGTATCCGTGCAGTTTCTTCCAGAAGAACTTCTCATTCAGGGTGGCCGGTCTCCGCAGGTGCGCGAGCTTGCCAAACTGCCTGAGGTAGAACAGGTGGAGATACATCCTTCTGGGGATGCAGTGGCTGGCCAGGTATCGGAAGGGCTCCCTCATGTCATCCTCGCGGACGGCAGCTCGTAACGAAAGAAGACAAAGCCAAACAGAATCTGCAGATACACCTGGTTCGACATCAGGGAGTAGTTGTAGAACGAAAACAGGATAAGCACGAGCAGGACCATGTAGAGGTTCAGGAAATGAAGGCATCTGCCTGCCCTCGGACGGATGGCACAGGTGGCCCAGCCGAGGACATAGGGCACGATGGCCACGCCCAGCGCGCCAAAGTCCTCGTAAACGTTGCGGAGATAGGTGTACACGTTGGTCATGAAGGGCACGAAGGTTTTCTCGCCGTAGAGGATCAATTGCGGCTCCGGGACCAACGCGAACCGATGCAGCCACTTGTAGAAGGGAAAGAACATGTTCTGACCCAGGCTGTAGTGGCCGTTGAAGGTGGAGATGAAGTCGTTGAATCCCGCCAAGGGAGACGCGATGTACCAGTAGAGCGAGAAAAAGAAACCGCGAAGGCGGTCGGGCTGGGCATACTCGCCGCTCTTTCCGAGCAGCAAGTCGATGGCGATGAACAGCAGCACTACCGCCGTCAGAGGCAAGAGGATGTCGAAGGCCGCATGTCGTGGCGTCTTGCGCGACCCCGAGGCATACATGACGCCATAGGCGAGCACCAGGCACACAATATTGACGGTCACTTCATACCGACTGAGATTGGTCAAGCCAATGGCCAGGCCCACGAGCAGAAAGCCTGCCAGGTAGACGTATTTGACCCGCGTGTCGTCGAGGTAGAGAAACACGCCGAGCAGGATGAATCCGATGGAAAAGAAACTGCTCGTCAGGGAGATCAACATGGGGATGTAGTCAATCTTGGTGAGGCTTGCCTCGATGAAGATGACAAGCTGCAGGCGCAGCAGACCGGGATGCGTGAGTAGTTCAAAGAAGCCGCTGTCGAAATAGGAGGCGATAACCGCGATCCTGTACAGGCCCAGCAGGAATGCGACCAGTCCCATCAAGAGGGTAAGCTTCAGCAGACGGGCGGCGCTGTCGGAGCGCAGCGGCGTCGAGGGCTGGAGAGAGGTCATGTCCCGTGACGGCGTCAGTCCCTGGAAGAGCATCCACGTGAGGTAGCCTAAACAAAACGCCAGCACGTTCAACAGCACGATCGCGCCGGCGGCAAGCCCTGTGCCGGGGAAGACGCCAAAGGAGACACCCAGAACGTAGGATGCGCCCGCCGCGGTCCAGACCGCGAGGAACAAGAAGAGCGGATTGGTCAGGTAGCGCGTCATCCGCAGAGATCCTGCCGCTTGCCGAGATTTCGTGTCAGACCGTCTTTGACGGCGCGAAGCACCAGGGCCAGGCCTTTTCGGCCGTGGCGAAGGCCCAGGGCAAGACTTGAAGCGATCAGCTTGAGATTCCGCAGAGTCGTGAAGTTGAGATGCTCGTTCACGACGAACGAATTGCGGATATGATAGTACAGCTTCCAATCGCACGCGAAGCCCGGGAATTCCGGGTGAAACGCCTTGCTGTCAACGACCGTGTACAGATCGAGTGCCTTGGCCGCCCGCCACAGGAAATCCCTTTCATCGCCCCAGATGAACAAGTCCTTGTTGGGCAGGCCGATCTGCGGAATGGCCGCGGTGGGAACGAGAGTCCCGTTGAACGGACAGGCCCAACGATGGAGTCCGTCTTCAAGCTTCTCCGTGACCTCGGAGAGACGATGGTAGTAGACGCCCATCTTCGGGTAGCCGCCTCGGTTGAGCTCCTGCAAGGGAAAAGCGAGCGTATCACCGTCCATCCGGTTCTTGCAGAGGACGACCGAGTTGAGCAGAAAGGGGCGATTGTCCCTGCCTGTCAGGATCTGCTTCTTGCGGACGAGGGCTTGGAGGGCCTCCGGCGTAACCAACAAGTCGTCGTCCATGAGCCAGAGCCAGTCGAATCCGCCATCACAGCCTCGCTTGACCCCTTCGTGAAACCCCCCGGCGCCGCCGGTGTTCTCAGGCATCCTCACGTAGTGGACCGCCAGGCGCCGACCCGGAAACGGAGGAGGCGCGACAGCCTTGAGCGTCTCGCAAGGGTCGTCGGCGGGGTCCACGGCCGGAGTTATCAAGTCGCGAGCGAGCAGATAGTCATAGGTGCCGTCGGTGGAGCAGTTGTCGACGATGTAGATCGCGTCGAGCGGATAAGTCTGCATCAGCAGAGCATCCAGGCACTGGCCCAGCAACTCCTTCCTGCTGTAGGTAACCACGACCGCGGCTATCCTGTCTCGTCGTGTGTCAGTCACTCGTGCGAATCCTGTCAAACAAGTCCAGAGCCCGCTTGACCACTTGGTCCATGTTCAGATACTCGTATTGAGCCAGTCTACCGACAAAATGGACGCCGTCCAGCTTGTCGGCCTGCGCCTCGTACCTGCGATAAAGGTCGCGGCTGGCACGCGTCGGGATCGGGTAGTAAGGCGCCCCGTCAGCGGCACTGTATTCGTAGCAAATTGTCGTCCTGGGGTGGGTCTGCCGGTAGAGATGCTTGAACTCGGTGATGCGCGTATAGTCCTGGTCGTTCGGATAATTGACCACGCCTGCGTTCTGGAACCGCTCGACGTTCAGCGTCTCGAATTTGAAGACCAAGCTCCTGTAGGGCAGCTTTCCATGTGTCCACTCGAAGAACTCATCGATCGGCCCGGTGTAGATGAGCTTGCCGAAGCGCTCTGAGGCGGCCGCCGCACGGTAGTCGGTGTCCAGCCGGACAGTGATGTTGGGACTATCAAGCATCCGGTCGAACATCGCCGTGAAACCCTGCGTGGGGATCCCCTGATAAGGGTCGGCGAAATAGCGCGTGTCCCGGTCGAATCGGACAGGAAGCCGGCTCGTGACTTCCGGATCGAGCTGCTCCGGATCGAGCCCCCACTGCTTTCTCGTGTAGTTCCGAAAAAACAGCTCATAAAGTTCCTGGCCGACCTGCGAGACCACCACGTCCCGGGCGTTCCTTACTCTCTCGACGTGGACACGCCGCTGGTCGAGGTATTCCCTGAGTTGGTCCGGCGTAAAGCGGCGTCCGTAGAGGCGCTCCATCGTGTCCAAGTTGATGGGCAGGAAGACCTCTCTGTCTTTGACCTTCGCCAATACATGGTGCACGTAGCCGTTCCACTCGGTGAACCGGCGGAGGTAGTCCCACACCTCCTTCATCTTCGTGTGGAAAATGTGCGGCCCGTACCGCTGGACGAGAATTCCGTCGTCATTGTAGAAGTCGTAGGCGTTGCCTCCAATGTGGGCGCGACGATCTATGAGCAGGACCTTCCGCTGCAGCCCGTTGGCAAGACGCTCGGCCAAGACACAACCGGCGCAGCCGGCGCCGACGATGAGATAGTCATACGGCATGGTCCGGCCTCTTGAAAACGGGGCTATTCAGAACGTTCAGTCCCCGGCGGCGCAACGCCCAATACATGGTCGCTGTGACCAGCGTCTCCGTCAACAGCACCGCGATAGACACGCCGATGTGGCGCAGCGGCGCGACCAAGGCCAGAGCCAGGACCACATTGAAGAGTCCCGCCGTCACCAAGATCCGCGTCATGGTCCTTTTCATGCCGAAGTTGACCATAATCTGAACGCCGAAGATGTTGCTCAAGCCGATGATGAAGGGCAGAAACGACAGAATTTGCACCACCGGCACACTGGCTTCGAACCCCGGGCCCAGAACGATCCGGCCGACGTACGGGGCCGCCACCAGCAGCCCTACCGAGAACACGAGCGTCACGATGCCCACGAGCTTAGCCACCTGCTGGGCAAAACTCAGGGCGGCCGCCTTCGATGCGGAAGCCAACCTGCCGACGTGTGGGAAGATCGCCTGTGACAAGGGCAACTGCAATCCCTGGACGGCCCGCACGATCTTATCGCCGGCCGCGTAGTAGCCCACGTAGGCATCGGTGGTGAACAGGCCCAGGATCACAATGTTGCTCGTCGTGTAGAGCGTGGTCGCCATCCGCGAGAGGAACAGGTGCCAGCCGTTGACGGTCTCCCGCCACAGAGCGGCAACCGACGGCACCTCAAAGCGAACGGAGAAACCGCGCAAGGCCATCATCAGGCCGCCGGCGCCCATGAGGATGATCCCCGCCGATTGCACCAAGGGAACGTAGACATAGTGCCCGCTGCGTCTGATGAAGACGAAGATCGAGACGGTAATCAGCAATCGCGCGACGATATTCAGGACCGCGATCTGCTTCATGCGCTCCAGTCCCTGGAAGAGCCACACGGGAAACAGGGTCTGGCCGACGACGGTCCCGAACGCGAACAGGTATACGAGCCACTCCGCGCGCAGCTTGGGAACAGCCCAAACCAGAAGCCCCATGACGATGAAGCTCAGCCCCAGCAGCAGCAGCCGGATGACCATGACCGCGGAGAAGATCTCGGAGACTTTGCGCGGATCGTCCCGATGAATCGATATCTCGCGCGTCGCGGAAAGATTGAAGCCGTATTCCGTCAGAATCACAAAGTAGATGCTCAGCGCGCGCGCGAATTCGACCAAACCATATCGCGACGGGCCCAGGACCCTCACAAGGTACGGCAGCGTGATCAGCGGCGCCAGGTAGTTGGCAAACTGCAAGACGGAAAGAGAGAAGAAATTGCTCAGGACCCTCCGGTTTTGCCTCCAAGCGGCTTTGAGCGTGCCTAACATTTCAAGCGAACAGCCTCATCCGATATGTGACAGACAGGGTCAGCGACGACCACAGGATTCACTCTGCCAGGTCGCCTCGTGAAGGTTCGAAGTCCGGTGCGCCGGTCACTCCCGCGCCGCCTGCGAACCGGCGTGCAGATGGAACCAGCGGCGTCGCTCCCGTCTGTACTCGAGCGCAACGGCAACAAATGCGGCCATCATGAAAAGTACGACAAAGGCAAGAACGCTGCGTCCCATGACGTGCTTCGGAACGGGATAGACGACGGGCTTCTCACCGGCCCGCGTATTGACCAGAACCAGATTCTCGGTCTTGCGAATGTAGGATTTCAGGTAGTCGGCAAGCGCATCGTCCTTGCACTCGAGCAACTGGCTGCCCAGAAACTCAAGGAACTGTCCCGCCGTGTAGTACGTTAGGATACTGGGTTCGATCACTCTGAGCAGCTTGTCGTTAAGGTCCAGGATCTTGAGATAATAGCTGTATTTCTCCTGGTCGCTGTCCAGCCTCTCCTCCAAGTCGATGATCTTCGACTGGACGGCACGCACCTGGTAGGGCAGAGGCAAGAAATCCCGGCTCTCCCGGACGTCCGTGAACTCAAGCACGACATTGTCCTCGGTAGCGGCTGACGGCGTCTCTCCCAGGCGCGTCAGCTTCCCGAGCTTCTGCCGCTCCTTGTCCAACTCCAGGGTCAGCGTGAAGCGGTTGTCTTCGATCTCCGCGGCGCGCACCTTGAATTGCTGGATCGACTCTTTCAGAGCATTCCTTATCTCGTAGATGGGAAGCACATTTTCGAGGTTGGCCGTGACGGCTCCGGACACCGCCGCCATGTCTTGCTCGGAGTCGTCGCTGATGTCTATGTAGAGCAGTTGGGCCTGGAAGCTGCTGATGCGTTCGGAGGTCGTGGGGTCCGTGGTCTGCAAGCGCTTCGGATACGCCGGCGATACAGTGAAGCGGATCAGCCTTTCAAGCGCCTCCTCCGTCTCAGCCTGCTCCAGCTTCTCGGCGTAGCTGGACACGCCGCTCTCGTTGAGGCAGCTAACGATCTTACCCAGATTCTCCGAACTGTAGAACCTGCGCATCAGCACATTGTACTCGCTTTCGGTGAGCGGCCGCTCGTAGACGAACGTGACTGTGTACTTGCTGGGCCACAGATGCAGTGCTGCGCCCACCAGCAGGGCCGGAACCAGCGATCCACATGCGATTAGAATCCTGCGCCCCCACAGGAGGCGAAAGAACCGTAGAACGGCCGGCTCGTGCTCGCCGCCGGCGCTTCCTGCCGCTGTTGCTTGTGATCCATTCATGATCCCGCCCTATTTGCACATCATCAGCAGACAGCTCGCTGTTCGCAGCGTCATTTGCCCCCGCCGCTCATAGCCAGCACGCAACTATAGGGTGCTCGCTCGTGCGTGTCAACATGCTGGCGTCGTACAGCCGCGTGCAGCCTGGGCATGTCGCTTCCGGGTGCGCCGTCCCAAATAGAAAAAGGAAACGGAGAGGGCGGGATTCGAACCCGCGGTACCCGAAGGCACACTGGTTTTCGAAACCAGCTCGATCAGCCGCTCCGACACCTCTCCGTACTCCGGCCGATCCCGACCCACCCCAACCCCGGCGGGACCGCGACCGACCTCATACTGGGCCCATTGTAGCCACCCGGCCCGCCCGATCAAGCCAAAACCGCCCCCGGCCCACGCGTCTTGACCGCTCAGGGGAGCAAGACGCGGCCAATGATTCGGAGAGTGGGTGTTACGGATGGCACGCTAGGCGGACCTCCTACGCAGCAGGTCGGCCTCTTGAGAGCCGGCAATTGTACGTAGGAAGGTCAAGAGGAACGACGTTCCCGGTAGAGACCGCCCCCTGGGATGCCTCAAGCAAGCGTGGCAGACCTCCACCAATCACGGTGCTTCGTCTCCAACTCATCCACCGGCGGAAACGGAAAATAAAGCAGTGAACTACCGTCGCCCACAAAGTAACCTGTCTTGACGACGTCATAAGATATATTGCCATGCTGAATCCGGTTGACTGTCTTTGTCGTCTTTTGCTCATTAGCCAATCCCAGCAGGCAATTACGCAAATGGGCGACGCGTTCGTTATCCGGTTTCTTCGACGGTCGACGGGCTGGGTCGTCTTGAAGCTCCCCCAATTTCAGTTCAAAGAAACATATCTTCGGCACGGAAATCCTCACCTGCGGATCGGTTATGAACCGGCAAAAGTCAACCGGGTTCATTATGCTGGCAATCAGCGGACTCACCGGACACAACTCCTGATAGAGGTGATAGCGGCCGCTGAATGAGGACGGTATGGTCCCCTGTTTCAATTCGAGCACGCGCCCGTCCCGCGTCGTCAGCCACAGACTTCCAATTGCATCGAGCGGTACGTGTTCCAGGACCCGGTAGGTCGAGACGTAGACAGAGTGTTTTGGGGTCCCATCCGGATGCGGAACACAATCACGAGAAGCTTCTTCCAGACGAAAGTAGTCGCTCTTCAAATCGCCCTTGAGGTCAAAACACAGAGCTATCTCGTGGGCGCGCTTCTGCGTCCCCGTAGCCAAATATGTGCCGAAAGACTCTGGTTCCAACATCGAAACCACTAACGCCTCAGGGACCAGCGACAAGTAATTGTGAACAGCCATGGTACCTCCTGCAAACCGACCTATCCCATTCAAATCCTTCTGAAGTACGAGCTTCTACGCAGCACACTGAGGATTCTATAGAACGCCCTGTTTCCTGGTCAACAAAGAAGCCTGCAAGACCCTAAGGTGCCGATGAACATCAAGATCACAGCCGGTTCCAGCGACTGCTCGAAAAGCAAGCCGTCAGCGCGGACGCTTTCGAGCAACAGCACTCACGATATCAGCAGCTCCAGGCGGCTCGGGAGCCGGCCGAGGCCCAGGCGCCCTGACGGCCGCAAAGGAAGACCAGAGCCGGGCGGAACAGGCGATTGCCGAGAAGGACCTTGCCAACGCGGTGGTCTCGGCGCCGATCCGCGGGAAGGTCGGCCTGCGCTTGCAGGAGCCGGGTGAGATGGGCAGTCCCGGCCACGTGGTCGTGCGTATCGACGACACCTCTCCGTACTCCGGCCGATCCCGACCTACCCCAACCCCGGCGGGGCCGCGACCGGCCTCATACGGAGCCCATTTTAGCCACCCGGCCCTCCCGATCAAGCCAAAACCGCCCCAACTGCCGCCCGCCAAGCCAAACCTCGAACCCCCTCATCCCCAGACCATGTCAAGGGCCGCCGTGGTAATCCGCGATTCGAGAAAAGCTGCGGGCTGCCGGCCGGAGGAATCGCTTCACGAATCGCATTTCACGCGCCCTTATCACCTATCCCTTCCAACCTGGCAGTCATCGCCTATGACTCCCTCGCTTTCTCGATCGCCGACCGTTGACATGCCCGCCTAGCTACGCGAAGATTGTGGGTGTGACTCAGGCAGACTAGCGTGCGGTGCATACCCTACAGGACTGAGCAAGGGGTACAGTCAAAGCATGTGCAGGGATAACATAATGAGCATCCGCATCGGCAGAAGACACGCCTTTCTATGTGGTTGTGGCACCGTCGTGTTGTGCATGTGCCAAGTGGGGGGCTTGGGTGCTGCTGTGGATCCCAACAACGCAGCCTTGGTATACTATCAAGCTCTCCTCGCTCGGCCCGAGCCCAATGACTATGAAGAAATCAACAACGTTCTCAATGGGGCCAACCCGAGCGACAATCTGAAGGAGTATTTGAGTCAGCGAGGCTGTCGGGATGCGATCGCGCTGGCGGAAGCTGCGGCCCAGATTCCTCGATGTGACTGGGGGTTGCTGCCATCAGAACCTCGGGGCCTTATCGGCGAGACATTGCCGGAGTTGCGCCGGTTCGGCATCCTGCTTGCGGTTGAGGCTCGTACTCTTGCGTCGCAGGGACAATGGCAAGCGGCTCTTGAAATGTGTACGACCTTGCGCCGTTTCACCTCGCACATCGGTGATGATACATATCTCATGTACTCCATAGCAAACACGCTCGACACCAGAGCGTTGGCCTGTGTCCGAGATGTTCTGCGGTCCATGCCGCCTGACGGCCAAATGCTCACCTGGCTACGAGATCAGCTCCGCGCCACGGAAGGGGCCCAATGGCGCCCGTCCAGAGCACTGGGAAGGTGGCGTGACATGGAAGAGCAGTTCTGGCGCATGTGGCCTGGAGAAGGTACCTTCAGCCGAAGTGACTTCCTCAAAGAACCTCGGATTGAAAAGATCGAGGATGAGGCCGTGAGGAAGAAGATCGTGGATATGACGGACGAACAAATAATCGTGCTGCTTTTGCTCGAAGCACGTATGTCTAAGGATCGTAGCGCGATATCTGTACCTCCAAGAGTGCTGGCGCAGGCGCGCCGGGCATGTGACGGATTCTTGGGGTCCGCTCTGCAGATCATTGGATCCAACGCACCCTATAAGGAGACCTATGACAAACTGGAGCAAATGGTAGCCTCACTCGAGGACCGAACGCGCGACGGCGACCCCATAGCTCTACTGTCAGACGCTACCCGGAGTGTGGCGACCTACTACCGTATCCACATCGGCAATACTGCGTCGCTTAACGCCACACGCGCCGCTGTTGAGATATACCTGATTTGGGCGAACACGGGACACCTGCCCGAGACACTCCCTGAGGGGCTGCCGAGAGACCCGTATTCCGGCAGAGCCTTCCAATACAAAAAGACCGAGGATGGCTTCGCGCTCGGCGTCGATCCCGACCATGTCGCCTACTTGCGCGAACGGGAATTTGCGTTCGAGGTGCAGCGCCCATAGAAGGGATGGTACATTAACAGGCCAAGTGCAACAGAGCCAGCGCATAGAGAGCGAACCGGTGCGCAGAAATCGAGGGACACGATATCCATTTCGGGAATTCTCGTTGGCGCGATGGGCGAAAGTTGCGGCTGAGGATATCAGGCGGACCGGGGACGTGCCGGAGTCCGAACCGTGGCAGACGACGACGTACGTCTGCGACGCGGCGCCCGGCGGGGTGAACCTCACGCTACGCTTCTGGCGTAGGAGTGGATCATGACGATCATCGAGCACCGGATTGACTCGGATGAAGCCCGATCCTTGATCCAGAAGCTCGATGCGGAGCTGCATGAACGCTACAGCGCCAGTTCCGTTCACGGAGTAGACGCCGGAGCCTTCATCGGAGCGGGCGGAAGGTTCTTCATTGCTGAGGTCGACGGGGGGCACGCCGGGTGTGGGGCGCTGCGCCCCCTGGATGAGGCGTCCGCGGAGATAAAGCGAATGTATGTCATCAAAGCTCTTCGAGGCAGAGGCATCTCCCGGCTGATGCTAAATCATCTGGAGTCAATCGCACGAGACCGTGGGCATTCTCATGTCCTGGTCGAAACCGGGGATCGCCAGCCGGAAGCACAATCATTGTTCCGATCGAGTGGCTACCGACAGATCGAGGCCTTCGGCGAGTACGTCGGTGATCCTCATAGCATCTGCTTCAGAAAGGACCTCTAACGCCCTGCTTTCAGGTAGTATAGGCGGTCCCGCGTGCGTCTGCGCGTACCGTCTTCCACACACCAACGAATTGGCTTTCACCCACTCACAGCATAAGCTCCTACACGAAAAGCACTTATGCGAGATCTCGTTCGTCCGGGCAGACTACACCCACCGCCCGGACAGATCCCCTGGCAGCGCGAGATGAAGAAATCCGGCCCCAAAAAATGAAAAGGTCTTGCAATGTATGAACATTGGTTCATATTGTGAATATAAAGTCACTTGTGGAAACCTGTGTTCAAGCGCACGGATATCGCAGGAGGCAGCCATGACCGAGAAGATCAAGCTATCGCGCCGCGAACGCGAGCGGCAGCGGCACAAGGCGGAGATCCTGGACGCGGCGATGACGCTCTTCTCCGAGAAGGGCTTCCACAACGTCTCGATGAACGAGATCGCGGCCGAGGCCGAGTTCGCCACGGGAACGTTGTACAACTTCTTCGCCAGCAAGGAAGCACTGTACGAGGAGATCATGGCCCAGTGCGCTGAGCGGGTCTTGGGCATGGCCCTGCCGACTCTCGACTCGGGAGACGAAAAGGACTGCATCGCCGGCTTCATCAGACGGAGCGTGGAGGTCTTCCGCGAGAACGCCGCCGTGGTCAGACTCTCCCTGCAGGCGACCGGCGGACCCCGATTGGCCGTGAAGAGCGTGCAGAAGGGCATAACTGAGAAGAAAGTGCACAGCCAGCTTCTGACCAAGCTCACCAAGGTCTTTGCCTCGGGCATTCGC
>CAZGRF010000066.1:0-12698 GCA_964527825.1 uncultured Pirellulales bacterium | reverse complement strand
GAACGACGAGAAGCTCTTGGCTCTCTGGAAGAAATCCCGACGCTATGACGGCAAGGGCTGCATGGACGCCGTCCAGCACATTGAAACCGTGCTCGCCAAGGCGTTTGTCGGTAAGAAGATCGGCGAGTTGGGTTCCCTGCTCGATACCGACAAGCAACTGCTCGGTTTGGAACTGGAACAAGCGATTGCCGCCGGCCGGATCAGCAAGGATGCCTCGCGAGACGAGAAGATCCACGCCATGCAAAGAAAGGGCCTCCTCGGCATGAACGCTATTCTGTCGATGTCGTTAGCTCTGGGCCGGGCGGTCGCGGCAGCGGACGGCAGGGAGCTCTGGCAGTTCATTCGTGATATTGCTTCTGATACGATGGCCAACTTCATTGACGCCAACACCAAGGGCCAGAAGAAGGGCGCCGCAGACTTGAAGAAGACCGACTTCGACGAGCTGCAGAAGCTGTTCCGCGAGGCCGCGACGGTAGCGATCAAGGACGGCAAGAATATCACGGAACTGCTCCGGGCCCAGTTGCCGGTCTACCCGGTTTAGTCTGATTGCGAATTGAGATATGCGGATTGCGGATTTGGCTCCTGACGCGGATCCGCAATCCGCATTTCATTTGGTTCCGGAAACGTTCCAGAAGGAACGCGGCGGTTGCCGATATGCACGATAGGTCACGCGCCGCCGTGCCCGTCGCACCGGCGTGATTCCTGAGCGTGAGCGGATCGGGCCAGCGTCCCGATCCCGCCATCCGAAATCAGCAATCCGCATTTGCGGTCGGGTCATGCAGAAGAGCCAAGGCATCTTTCACTTCCTTCTCTTCGTGCTGTTCTTCGGCGCGGGAGCAGTGGCGCTTGGCAGCGCCGTCCTTTGCGATGATCTGATCCAGTACTGTCAGAACAGACAACTCGTCAAAGAGGCGCAACTGTCCATCGAGCGCCTCGAGTCTCTCAACGAGGAGTATGATGCGCTGCTTGCTGATCTCGAGCGCGATCCGAATCTGCTCAAGCGCATCGCTCCCGCGACGCTTGGCACCGAGCCGGCCGATCCGTGCGCGGTCTACCCGAGGGCCAAGGCCCGCGAGTTGGCCTTCGCCCGCAAGGCCCTTCTCGAACAGGCCGGCCGGACGCCTGCGAAGGCCGCCGTTCCCCGCTGGCTCGAACGCTGCAATGAACCCCGCCGCAAAATCGCCCTGTTCATCGCCGGTGCGGGTCTCATTCTGATCTCGCTGGTGTTCTTCACGTCTGATTCGCCATCCGCGAAGCGCAACTGATGCGGACAGCTTCACGTCATTCCCTGGAATGAACGCGGTCTATGACAACGGCCAGCAGGATGACAAGACCCTTGATCACGGTCTGCCAGAAGGGATCGACACCCATGATGACCAACCCGCTGTTCAGAACGCCTATGATCAGGGCTCCCAGAACGGTACCGAGTACTGAGCCTTTGCCTCCGGACAGCGACGTGCCGCCAATCACCACGGCCGCGATCGAGTCCAACTCGAATCCCTCGCCGGCAATGGGTGTGGCCGAGTTCAATCTCGATGTGACGATCAACCCGCCGACTGCGGACAGGGCGCCGGCGGCAGTGTAGACCATCAGTTTGACCCTCTTGACGTTCAATCCCGAGAGCTTGGCGGCCTCTTCATTGCCGCCGACCGCGTAGATGTACCGTCCGAGCCTTGTCTTCTTGAGCAATACGGTCGCCGCGATGACCATGCCCAGGGCAATCCACACCTGGTTGGGTATACCCAGCAGCCTGCCCGATCCGATGGCGACAAACGCGTCACCCAGTCCTGTGATGGCTTCGCCTCCGGTGTAGAGCTTTGTCAAACCCCGGGCGATCGTCAGCATGGCCAATGTCGCCACAAACGGCGGGACCTTGAACCGCGTGATCGCCACGCCATTGAACAGGCCGAGGGACGCACCGACCAGAATGCCGATAGTGATTGCCGCCGGGACTTTGTAGCCGATATAGAGACCCAGAGCCGGCACTTCGGTGCCGGACTTGAGCAAGCCGGCCATGATCGCGCCGCTCAGCGCCAGGATCGAGCCGACCGACAAGTCAATCCCGCCCGTCAGGATCACCAGCGTCATGCCGACGGACAGGCAAGTGTTGACCGAGATCTGCCTCATCACGGTCCAGAAATTGTCCACCGAGAGGAAACCGTCCGCGCAAAGGCCGAAAGCTAAGATCATCAGCAGCAAGGCGGCAAGCGAGTGAAAACGCGAGACGACCGCTCTGTAGTCGATTCGGTCTGGCATTCCATGTCTTCTCATAGAACGGTGCTTTCAGATGCCTTTTCGTGTCGCAACGGGGACAGACTCCGCGGGAGCGCCGCCCTCAAGATTGACTCCGCCGTCGCTTCCGCCCGAGGAAACTCTGCCGTCTGTCGGCCCTCAGAGAGAACGATGATTCTGTCCGCGATGGTCATGATCTCAGGCAATTCAGATGAGCTCATGACGATGGCAAGCCCCGCCGCCGCTAACTCGCTGATGAGCTTGTAGACCTCGTTCTTGGCGTTGACGTCGATCCCCCGCGTCGGTTCGTCGAGCAGAAGTACCCTGGGCTTCGTGGCCAGCCACTTGGCGATGACGACTTTCTGCTGATTCCCGCCGCTCAGGTCTTTCACCGGTTGTCTTGCCGAGGTGGCTTTGATTCGCAAACGGTCCGTGTAGGTGGCTGTCAGGGTCCGTTCCAGGCGATCGCTCAGAAATCCGAAACGTTCCACTTGGCCGATGCCGGCCAGACTGATGCTGGCCGCGACCGACATGTCCAATACGAGACCCTGCCGTTTGCGGTCTTCGGGCACCAGGGCAATGCCTGCTTTGATGGCATCAGAGGGTGAGGATACACTGAGCCTCTTCCCGTCCAGAAACAGGCGACCGGCCGAGGTCCTCGCGTGCAGCCCGAAGATCGTCTCCAGCAGCTCCGTCCGGCCTGCACCCATGAGTCCGAAGAGCCCCAGCACCTCGCCCCTGCGGACCGAGAAGCCGACGTCCTTCACCAAGAAGTCACCCGGTTGATCCGGGTGATCGAGCCGAACGCCCTCCACCCGAAAGACCTCGACGCCGGGGATGGTCTCATCCTTCACAAAGAATTCTCCCATGTCTCTGCCGACCATCATGCGGACGACATCGTCATGATGCAACTGTCCGCGCGGTCTGGAACCGACGGTTCTGCCATCTCGCATCACCGTGATCCGGTCGGCAATGCGATACACCTCCTCCAGCCTGTGGCTGATATAGACGATCGCCACGCCGCGCTGGGTCAGCGACCTTATCAGATCAAACAATATATCCACCTCCCGTTCGCTGATGGCAGAGGTTGGTTCGTCCATGATGATGACGCGAGCGTCCAGGGCCAGGGCCTTGGCGATCTCGATCACCTGCTGTTGGCCGACGCGCAGCTCGCTGACACTCCGGCGCGGGTCAACGTCCAGGTCCAGTCTATCGAGAAGTGTGCGAGTCTCATCGTACATCTTCTTGAAGTCCACGAATCCCAACCTGCCCAGGAACTCTCTGCCGAGGAAGATGTTCTCGGCCACGTTCAGATGGGGAATGAGGTTCAACTCCTGGTGAATGATCGCGACTCCTGCTTCCTGGGCCTGACGAGGATTAGCGAAGGCCACCTCCCGGCCATTCAGGAACACGCGACCTTGGTAGTCCTGGTAGACGCCGGCCAGAATCTTCATGAGGGTGGACTTGCCGGCCCCGTTTTCCCCGACCACAGCGTTGACCTGGCCCGCGTACACGGTGACACCGGCGTCCTCGAGCGCCTTGATACCCCCAAAGCTCTTGGTGATGCCCTCGGCGGCGAGAACTGCGTCATTGTGTTCCATGGCGGCCATAAACAGATAGGGACGTTGACGACTATTCTATGTCCAATCGAATGGGAACCACCTTGAGGAGGTGGTACGCAGGGGGCGCGTCACCGTCTCCCTGGCGACCTCCAAACGGGACCTCCTGCGTGGCCTCCTCTCCGACCTCGGCCGCTCCGATGAACCTGACGGTCATTCCCACCTGAGGTCTCTTGTCCTGAAAAGGTTTGATTACCTCCTCGACGATGATCTTGTTGATTTCGGAGCTGATCCTGTTGAATTTCATGGTGTCCGAAAAGTCGCTGACGTCGATAAGGCCGGAAGCGTCCCTGACGGCATTGCCGGAAAGGTAGGACCCGGCGCAGATCAGAATCTCGGGGTCGGATTCAGAGCCCGAGACACTCGCGCACAATCCCTCTTTGCTGAGCGAGACAATCTTGGCCTCGCCCTTCAGCAAGTAGGCGTGGACCCTGCTCTGCCCCAACGTCCGCCCCTTGCCGACGGCGGCCTCCATGTCGGTATTGAGCAGGGCGACCAATTCCGTGGCACTCAACGCCGTTTCCAACACGTCGCCGAGCCGGTGGTCCCAGAAGTCACGTGCGTATCGGGTGGGATTGAAACGCTCGGCTCGTTCCTCGGCCCTCTTGGCCTCGAGGCTGCGAAACTCCACGGAACTGCCCAACAACAGCAGCAGAGATACCAGACAGGCGGCGTAGAATGCATGTTTTCGTTTCATGAACTCGACGGTCCGCGCTAATCGTTTCGCCCGTAGGCGGTGTACCTGGCGATGTTCTCCTGCGTCACAAGCTCCACGGCGACCGGTACCTTCTGAGGGAAGTCTCTCTTGCCCTTGAGATACTGGTCGGCGTACTCGGCCGCCGTCTGCGCCATTGTTTTCGGGAACTGCATGCCCGTGGCGACGATGTCGCCCGCTCGGATCGCGTCGATAACATCCTTGGCTCCGTCAAAGCCGAAGACCATCACATGCTCGGCCCTGCCCGCCGTGGCAAGCGCACGATAGGCGCCCATCGCCATGGCATCGTTTCCACAGAAGACCGCGTCGATGTCGGGATGGGCCTGAAGAACCGATTCCATTACCTCCATCGCTCGAGTGCGGTCGAAGTCCGCCGTTTGCTGAGCGACCATCTTCAGTTCTGGGTGGTTGTCGACCACACTGTGGAAGCCGTCGGAACGGTTTCTCGTGTTGTTGTCTCCCAGCAGGCCCAACAGTTCGACATAGGTGCCTTTCTCGCCCACCTTCTGAACGAAGTACTCTCCCAAGGCGACACAACCTGTGAAGTTGTCGGAGAGAATCTGGCTGATGGCTACGTCGTTGGCGGATATTTCCCGGTCCATACAGAAGGTGGGGATTCCCGCATCCTTGGCTCGCTTGACGCTGGCAATGGAGCCTTCGGCATCGGTTGGATTGAAGAGGATTGCTGCGTACCTGCTGTCGATGATTGTGTCGAAATGGCCCGCTTCGGTTGCGGGCGAGTTCTGCGAGTCAAAGACATCGACGTCGTAGCCCAGTTCCCCCGCCCGGGCCTTGGCGGCATCTTTGAGGACCACGAACCAAGGGTTGTTCAGAGTAGAGATGACCACGGCCATCTTCTTTCTCGCCTCCGACTGCGGTGCTTTGCCGCACCCATTCGCCAACAAGGTCGCACACGCGACCGCCACAGCCAGGATGGACAGTCTCTTCATCATGCTTGGCTCCTTACCTTGCCAGAATGAGCATGACTATTATAGAGTAGGGATTCACAGGAGGCAAACGGCACTTTCCTGGAGCCGTTCACTTGTGACGTTCGGATTCCCGAGTCTCACGTGGCCCGGTCGCCTTCGGCCGGGGAACCTCAGCCATCAGCAATGAACACCCAAACCGATTCGCAGCGTGACACCGCTGGGCTGGGCCGAGCGTATCTCGACGAAGCCGTCGTGGGCTTCCGCGAAACGCTTCACGAGCGCCAATCCCAGTCCGGTCCCGGTGGTCTGCGAGCGGTTTGGCTGCAACTCCGCACCGTAGCGATAGAACTGCTCGAAGACTTTCTTGCGCTGCCGGTGGGGAATGCCCGGTCCGTAGTCCTCGACCTCGATGATCGTGAATCGTCCCTCCCGTGCGGTGCGCACCGTGATCGTCTTGTCCTGTGCGGTGTGGGCGTGCTTGACGGCGTTGTCGATCAAGTTGACGACGATCTGTGTGACTGCGTCCTTGTCGAACGGCACTTCGTCGAGCGCCGTCAAGCTCGCCTCGATGGCAAATCCGTGCTGCTCGGCATACGGCCGCATCATCGCGACTACCTCCATGACACAGGCGTTCACGTCGCCGAGCTGGAAGGTGTATTTCTTGCGGCCCTTCTGTATTCGCGAGAAATCCAGCACGTTCTCCACGAGCCGGCTCAGCCGCTCGCTTTCCTGCCGCATGCTCCGGTAGTACTCGGCCAGCTTCTCGGTGGACTTGACCCAGTTCTTCTCTAGCATTTCGGCGTACATGCGGATCGAGGTCAGCGGCGTCCTCAGCTCGTGCGAGACGGCGGAGATGAAGTCGTCCTTCTTCTGCGCCAACTGGGCCTGGGCCCGTACGTTGTGCCACAGGCTTGCCAGCGCCAGCGCGACCGCCACCGCCACGATGGCGATGATGCCGATGTAGACGCGCTGCAAACCAGCAATGCGTTTCGTGATCCAACCCGGATCGATTTCCTTGAGGTGCAGGACCAGGTCGCCGAAACCGAAATCCAGGATCGCGGCGTAGGCCGTCTTCGCCTCGGTTTCATCAGGGCGAATCTGAGGCAGTGCGAAGGTCATGCCTTCCCGAATGAACCGCGTGGCCGACTCCTGGACTTCCTCCACAAGTCGCGCCTCGTCCAGTTGAAATCCCTGGAGCAAGTGACTGTCTTCGATCTGTACGTGACGCAGCAGGAATATCTGCCCGCCGAACACGGACGGTTCGTTGCTGTCACCCGGAACGACGATAGGGACAAACGGCTCGATGCGAATCTGAACCGTGTCGGATGCGTCTGCCTCTACGCGATCCGCCGCCGGTATCGGCGCGGTTGTCTGAGCGCCCTGGTCGATCTGACTCAAAGTGGGGCTCGGCTGTGCGACCGCCTGCGAAGCCGGTATCAGTGCCTGTGGCTGCGCCCCGGGCTGCGCTTCGTCCCGCTGGGGTCTGCGGAGATCCGCCCGCGCGGTGTTCAACGTGGCGATCTCACGCTGCTGCCTGAAGACCTGCGACCTCTGCGGTTGTTCTTGAAGGCTCTTGATCGCGTAGTTGTCCTCGCGTGCTACCTTGCTCTTGGATGAACCTGCGTCCGGCGTTTGAGCCTCCGCCCGGTCAGCCAGTCGTGTCGACGGCTGCGCCTCGTTCCTTCTGAGACTCTGCGCCGCTGCCTCGCGCAGCCTGAGCGTGCCCACCGGTGTCGTCACCGAGGGCAACACGTTGTCCTTGACATTCCGTTCGATCCGTTCGACCTGACGGGCCAATTCTTCTTCTGGGCCGCCCGCTTGAGTCTGTTCGTTCTGGGCGTAGGGCGTAACGATGCGGCCGTCAGGCTCGACCTGGAAATAGCCGTACGCGAAGCTGTTCGAGAATTGGTTGCTCAAGGGCGAACGCAACAGCGGCAATTGCTGCTGGGCGGTGACGACGTTCTCAGGGACATAGTAGTGGAGATAGTCGGTGTACTTGCGTTCCTGCTCGACCTCGATGAACTCGTCGAGCTTGCGTTTGACGTCCTCGCGAACCTGCTCGGCGACCTCCGCGAACTCGCCGAGCCGCACGCCTTCAAGACCCTGAGCCCACTTCACGACCGCGTGGTGCCCGAGGACGCTCAACGCGCTGAGGGCAGCGACAATGATGACACTCAGAATGACAAGTCGTGTGTACATCGATGCACCCAAACGTCAGACGTCGGCGTTGTATTTGTACCCGGCCCCGCGCACGGTCTGAATGATCTTCGGCTCGGCGCCGTCCCGTTCGATCTTAGCGCGGAGCTTGGCGATGTGCATGTCCACGGTCCGTGTGCCGAGATCGGTCAGGGTGTCGTCCCAGACCTCTCGATAGAGTTCATCGCGGCTGATGACACGGTTGGGATTGGCCGCGAAGTGCTGGATGATCGCAGCCTCGCGCTTGCTGATTGCGATCTCGCGGTCGTCTCGGTTCGCCTTCAAAGCGGCTACGTCCACATCGAGGTCCCCGAAGACAAAGGTCTGCCCGACCGCGCGCGCCGGGTCGGTCCGCCGCCGCACGGCCCGAATCCGGGCGAGCATCTCCTCCAACGAAAAGGGCTTGGTGATGTAGTCGTCGGCACCGAGGTCGAGCCCCTTGATTTTGTCTTTCTCTTGCCCCTTGGCCGTGACCATGATGATCGGAGTCTGTAGCCCATCCCGTCGCCACAGCGAGCACAACTCGTCCCCGCCGACCTTTGGCAGCATCAGGTCGAGCAGGATTAGGTCGAACGCGCTCCGCGTGACGCATTCGCGCGCCTGTTGCCCGTCGGCTGCTTGGCTGACACGGAAGCCGTGGAATTCGAGGAAGTCGGTCAGCGCGGTCCGGATCGAGTCCTCATCCTCAACCACCAGTATGTGCGTTTGCTGCTCCATAGCTAACCTGCCATACTAAGATTATAGGGTAGGGCGGGCTGGCCGGTTTGTAAATGGCCTGTAAAAACCGCCCGCCCGCCGCTGGAGACCGTCCAAGCCCGTTCACGGGCGACAAAAATCCTCGTGTCCCGCCTAAAATCGTTGCATTGATTCCGGTGCGTGATAGAGTGATGGCTTTGCCGCACTGCTCAGCGGGCAGGTAGCTCAGTTGGTAGAGCAACGGACTGAAAATCCGTGTGTCGGCGGTTCAAATCCGCCCCTGCCCATTGATGTAACTTGAGGGCCGACAATCGTTTACGGTTGCCGGCCTTTTTCATGTGTCACTCGACATCGCCGTTTTGTGTCAGTTTTGTGTCAGTTGTCCGAGACGCTGCGAGCATACGGTTCATAAGTTGGCTCGCCCGTTCTACATCTTCAGCCCGAACGGTCAGGTAGTATTTCCTCGTCGTGGCGATATTGGAATGTCCGGCGAACTCCTGGACTACTTGCACGGGTAGCTCCTGTGCCCAATTCGTGATCGCCGACCGGCGAAGGTCATGGGGTGTGCACTTGCTGACGCCGGCTTTGTGGCGGATCGCCTCGAATCCCCGCGTCAGGTTGTTGATCACTGCTTTCCGGTCATTCCATCGCCCACCTTCAAGCCTCGCCTTGATCCGTGCGAAGCGAGTCGGGGAGATGAAGATGTACGGAAACCCTTCTGGTGCCTCGGCCTGCATATCAACCAGGAACTGGGCCGTTTCGTCCGACATAGGTACGACGCGATGCTGATGGTCTTTGGGCTCCCATCGGATCGTGTGGGGACCGCTCTCCTTCGGACAGATACGGACCCGCTGGGCAGCAAAGTCAATATCAGCCCAAGTGAGATGAAGGATTTCGCTTCGCCGCAGACCACAACAGTAGGCGGTGGAAAGCAGCCCTCTCCACCAGAGGTTTCCCGAGGACTCCATCAGCGCCCTGTACTCCAGGACAGTCACATATCGTATGTTCTTGGCGGTCTGCTTCCTTTCCCGGATCTTGGCGAAGGGGTTCTGCCCATCTCGAAGATACCCCCTGGGTTCGATGGCCAAGTTGAAGACCCTCTTGAGAGTCCGTATGTCCTTGTTGACCGTGCCAGTCGTCAACCCGCTTCCAATGCGAAAGGCGATGAAGGCCTCAGCATCACGGGCACTGATTCGCTGGAGAAGCAACTCCTGACCCAGGAACCTCGCGAGTATCTTCAGGGCTCTCAACTGGTCCGTCAGGGTAGCGTGCGCTACCTGCCCTTTCATGACTGTCTTGTGCTCCTCGATGAATTGCCGCAGTGTGATCTTGCTGGGCTCATCCTGTCTGCCGGAGTCGACGAGTGCCTGCAGTTTTCGGGCATATCGTTCTGCCTCTTTCTTCTTGTCAAAGAGCTTGCCGTGCCGCTTACCGGCCGTGCTGTACCACCGAACGATCCAGCAGTGCCTTCTCTTCTTGATCCATTCGGACCGCGGGATCTTTCTCCCGTTTTCTTCGGGGACCGGTTCCAGCCACTTACGGCTAATGCTCACTTTCTTTGTCACCATGGGTGATCTCCTTTCATTTTGCCATGAAGGGTCACCAATAGCGACTGACGGAGGGGCATTGTATCCTCATCCGTCCGCAAGCGCAATAAGGAAGTTGGCCCAGATGGTTCAAGTCGCATGCCCTACGCCTCTGTCTTCTTCCTGAGAAAAGCTTCGAGTTCTTGCCTCAGGTACCACACGCGCCTGGCGAATTTGGTTGCCCTCAATTCGCCTTGCTCCCTCCAGTAGTTGAGCGTCCGCCTCGCGGACTCGGGGTTGTGGCCGGTCTGGTCTAGCCGTAGAAACATCGCGGCCTCCTCCGGTGTCATGAGATCGGGGAAGATGTTCGGTCTATCCGGCCAACCGTTTGCCGTTGCACCTCTTGCCATGTTGGGCGTTTGTCCTTCGAGGATTTGAACGATAACGATTACCTGATCTTCACTCATTTCTTCCAGCGGTCAGATCGTCCTTGAGGTTTCAAATCCGTTGGTCTTTTCCTTCCGCGTTGTTGGGGAAGCGGCCACGCAGGCAGGGACAGGCCGTTCTTCTTTTCTGCCTCCTGAAATCTCAGCGTCATCGCTGCCGCTATAGATGGGTAGGAGGGTGAGTGTGGCACCAGACGAAGTAGAGCATTGGGGACTTGTGACAGTGAAACTCAGACTGACCACCGGCGACTGCGATGTCCTCCATAGGGTGACTGAGTGCCGCCTTGTGGCCACACCACAATTGGCAGCGCTGTTGTCGCGGAACGCCAAGAGTCTGGCGCAAAGGCTCAGTCAACTTGTTGCCGAAGGGCTGCTGGCCGAGGCGGTGCGCGGGCCAGGCCAGCGCCGGGGTCGGCCGGAACGCGTCATCCTGCCGACGGCACGCGGCGTCGAAGTCCTGCAAGAACGCGGACTGATCGACCCGCAGTTATCCAGCGAGGCCATTGTAGGGGAGGGTCTTCCCTCTCAAAGGCATCAACTCTTGTTGAACTGGGTCCGCGCTCACCTTCACCATGTCGAGACGCTCCTTCCCCGGTTGACGATCCGCTTCCTGGCTCACAACTCCCCGTTTCTGCCACCGGGATTCTCGGGTATCTCACTCACCTCGGAAGCGATGCCTGCCATCCCGGGGGCACGCCCAACCAGCATGCTCAAGCCGGATGCGGCCTTTTCGATCTGTGATACCGTCCAGGGCAAGACGGTCATGTTCTTCCTGGAGGTGGACTGTGGCACGGAGACGGTGGCCAGCTTGAAGCGTACACCGACGGACATTCGTCAGAAGATCATCAACTACGGTGTCTGCTTCGACACGAGCGCCTACAAGAAGTACGAGACACTGTGGGATTGTGAGCTGCATGGGTTTCGTTTGCTCTTCGTGGCTGACGACCCTGCGCCGTTCAGCGCCTTGTGTTCGCTGGCGCGGGCGATGCCGTCCTCCGATTACGTCTGGCTGACGACTGTCGATCGCATGTTCGCCGAAGGTATCGCCGCAGAGATATGGACGCGGGGTGGCCGGCTGGATGCCACGCTCCAGTCCATTTTCGGCAGACACCGCTGCCAGGTGCCGTTGTCGTAGTCACATCTCGAGGCTGCGTTTGATCTCCTCATAGATTCTCCCCGTGAGCTCGTCGGGCAGGTCCACCGTGATCTCTCGGGTGCGCCCATACCGGCCCCGCGAGATCACATGGCTCTGCAAGAGCGAGTACATGTCCAACTCGTTGAGCATGTCTCCGAAGGCCCGCCGTGTCAGCGGGCGTAGCCCCGCCCGGTGGCAGCAGGCGTTGTAGAGGTGGTAGACTTCGCCCGTTTCTCCCTTGTCTCGGCCACGATTGGAAATGCACTGAATCACCGCCGCCATGGCTATCTGGAGCTGCGGAGGTGCGGTGCGGATCATGGTCACGTACTTGTCCTGTTCGATCTGTGAGCAGGCCTGATCCACGATCTCCAGTGTGATGCGACTGCCGGCCTTCTCGGCCAGGTAGGCACTCTTGGCGAGCAGGGCCACGGCCTGGCGGGCATCGCCATGGTCGCGGCTGGCCAGGGCGGCGATCTTCTCGATCACCCCGGTTTCCACCGCGTCCTTATGCAGCGCCTTCTCCACGCGGATGCTCAAGATCCGCTGCAGATCCACGGCGTCGTACGGCTTGAAGATGACCTCGTTGAGTTTCAAGAACGAGCGGACGCGGGGGTCGAGATTGTCCGGCCAGTCGAGGCGGTTGGAGACGAATACGAGAATGAGTCGGGCCGGGATCCGCTGGGGCAGACGGCGGACCAGGAAGGTCATGAAGGTGTCTTTATCGCGCCGGAGGTTGTCGACCTCGTCGACGAAGAGAACGAGATAGCCCGTGTAGTGGGCCAGGGCCGCCTCAATCCGGAGCATCAGTTCCTCCAGGGAGATGCCCTTCTTGTAGCGTTTGCTGGCGTTGAGCAGGCAGGCCAGGTCGTTGAGGGCCCGAAAGCATGGCATGGGCGTGGAGAGGTCCAGGTGCTTGTACCGCAGGGCCACGTGTTTTTCCACACACATCTGCCCCAGGAGATTGAGGAAGTAGCTGACGGTCAGGGTCTTGCCCGTTCCTGTCTTGCCCCAGATGGCCAGGTGGACCGGATGATCGTGCCGTAGCACCGGGGCGAAGTGAGAGCTGAGCTCGCGGATCTCGGCATCGCGGACGTTGGCGTTGAAGATCTCCTCCAGGACGGCCAATTGCTCGGCCTTGATGAGCTGCTCATCATCGAGGAACCGGCGGTTCTTGATGACGGCATGGTCGAGCATGTGCTGGATC
>CAZGRF010000065.1:9359-12756 GCA_964527825.1 uncultured Pirellulales bacterium | reverse complement strand
GCCTGGCCAAGAGGGTCTTCACGATTGAGAAACTGCCGGAGCTGTCGACGCCCGCGAGGTGTGTGCTGGAAGAGCTCGGCATCGACAACGTGGAGTTTCAGGTCGGTGACGGCAGTTGCGGCTGGCCCGAGGAGAGGACGTTCGACCGCATCATCATCACGGCCGCCGTGCCCGATCTGCCGGCGCCTCTGTGGACGCAACTCAACGAGGGCGGCTTGATCGTCGCGCCGGTCGGCGGCGGTTCCGCGCAGGAGCTTGTCCTCACCGAGAAGCTCCGAGGCAAAATGGTGGAGAGGCAAGTCTGCGGCTGTCGATTTGTGAGGCTCATCGGCACGCACGGCTTCAAGGAGTAGCAGGCCCCGGACGCAAGAGATGCCGCTGAGGACGGAACCAAGAAGCAGACTGGAACCGAGCACGCCGGTGCAGTACGTCAAAGGCGTCGGGCCGGCACGGGCGGAGGCATTCGCGCAGTTGGGCGTGCACACCGTCGCCGATTTGCTGGAGTACTATCCGCGGGACTGGATCTTCGCGCCGGCGCCGGTCAAGATCGCTGAGCTTGAGCCGAACGAAACGACGAGCATCGTTGCCCTCGTCGAGTCGACGGACTACCAGGACTACCGACACCCGCCTCTCTTCGAGGTCATGGTCAGCGACGATACAGGCATCTGTCGGATCGTCTGGTTTCACGGCGGGTATCTGCGCAAGCAGCTCCAACCAGGACAGGTCATCATGGCCACGGGCAAGGTCTCCCTCTTCAAGCACCAGCTCCAGCTCACCAATCCGAAATTCATGGTGCTCGACGAAAATCACACCCAGCCCGATCTCTACTTCAGCGGCGGTGTCTACCCGGCCTCGGCGCGCCTGAGCAGCGGACAAATCAAGCGCATCCTCGTCCCCCTGCTGGATCGTCTCGACGAGCTTGTCTGCGAGTTCTTCGAGGCCGACCTTCGCAAGAAAGCCCTCTTGATCGGCCGGGAAGACGCGTTCCGCTGGGTACACATGCCACCTAGCGAAGAGAAGCTCGCCAAGGCGAAACGCCGGCTCAAGTACGACGAGCTGTTCTTGATGCAGCTTGGGTTGGCCTTGCGTCGGTATCGCACGCAGCATTTCTCCTCCGCGACACCCTGCACGTGCTCGGATGAAATCGACAGCCGGATTCGCAAACGCTTTCCCTTCCTGCTGACCGAGGACCAGAGCGCGTGCATTGCCGAGATCGTTGCGGACATGGGCCGGACTGAGCCGATGAACCGCCTGCTGCAAGGGGACGTCGGTTCGGGCAAGACGGTCGTTGCCCTGTACGCGGCCCTGCTGGCGGTCGCCAACAAGACTCAGGCCGCCATCATGGCGCCGACCGAGATCCTCGCCTCACAGCATTTCATCAGCATGGAGCGATATCTCAAGAACAGCCAGGTCCGGCGTGTCCTGATCACCGGCGGCCTGACCGGCAAGAAGCGCACCGAACTTCTCGAACAGATCAAACAAGGTGACATCGACATCGTCGTCGGCACCGTGGCGCTGCTCCAGAAGGACATCGAATTCCGTAAGCTGGGCCTGGTGGTGATCGACGAGCAGCACAAATTCGGCGTCCATCAGCGCGCCGAGCTGCGCAAGGACGGCACGCCGCATTGCCTCGTAATGACGGCGACGCCGATCCCGCGCACGCTGGCGATGACCGCGTTCGGCGACCTGGATGTCTCGATCATCCGACATGCGCCGCCCGGCCGCGGCGCCGTCGTCACGCGCCACGTGGACCGCCGCCACCTGCAGGATGCGTACGATTTCATCCGCGAGCGCCTCAAGGTCAAGAAGCAGGCGTACTTCGTCTATCCGCGCATCTCGGCCGTCGAAGAGACGGGCAAAGACATCAAGGCGGCCACGGACGGTTGGAGAGAGCTTTCCGAAGAGGTCTTCCCGGAGTTCAACGTAGCGCTGCTCCACGGCCAGATGCGCTCGCCCGAAAAACAACGCGTCATGACCGAATTCAGAAAAGGCAAGATCGACGTTCTCGTCTCCACCGTGGTGGTGGAGGTCGGCGTCGATGTCCCCAACGCCACGATCATGGTCATCGAAGGGGCGGACCGCTTCGGGTTGGCCCAGCTCCATCAGCTCCGCGGCCGGATCGGACGCGGGGAATCCAAATCCTACTGCCTGCTGTTCGCCGAGACCGAAAACGAAATCGCCCGCAGCCGGCTGGACGTCATGACGCGAACGAACAACGGTTTTGAGATCGCCGAGCAGGACCTGCGCCTGCGCGGGCCGGGCGAGCTCTTCAGCGCGCGCCAGCACGGGCTGCCCGACCTGAAGATCGCCAATATCGTTGATGACTATGAGCTGCTCGTCATGGCGCGCAAAGACGCCTTCGAATTGGTCGCGCAGGATCCCATGTTGACAGACGTGCCGCATCGCAACGTCCGCCGGACGCTGCTGGTCAAGTTCGGTGACAGCCTCGGACTGGCCGACGTCGCGTAGTCCGCGCTGCATTCCTCCCATTGCTCTCGTCCCGTCGCCCCCGTTGCGCATAGGCATGATTTTGCTGGAAGTCTGGCAGCAGAAACGGTAATTAGGCCGCTATAAGATGATCGAACGCGGCTGTACAAGAAGAAAAGGGGCTCATGCGCATAGCGTATAGGAATATGAGACTGGAGAGAGCGACGACGGTCGTGAAGGCCGTCACGTCCGCCGTGGTTGTGGCGTCGTTCGTCATCCTCTTCGGCTTCGAGCAGCCTCTCTTGCCGGCGTCAATCCTCTATGTAGTGCAAATCGGCTTGCTGTGTGTGTTTCTGGCGGGCAAAGCCACTCGGTTTTCCAATGCCGTCTCGAAGCGAGAATATCTCGTCGTCAACTGGTTTGAGATTCCACTGCTGCTGGCGCTCGGGATCAGCGTCCTGGGAGCCGGGCGGTGGTTCGCCCAAACCGACCCGGGCCGCATCCGCCATCTGGCCATCGGTCTTTATCTAATCATCGAGGTCACGGTCAAGGTCTGCATCACCTCCGTCCGTCTGGCCGCGACGGGCAGGAACCCGACCAAGACCCTTGTCGCGAGCTTCCTCGTTTTGATCGTCGCCGGCGGCGGCGCACTCATGTTACCGCGCGCGTCTACCGGCGCGCCTCTGGGAGCCGTCGACGCGCTCTTCACGGCGACCAGCGCCACTTGTGTCACAGGCCTGATCGTCAAGGACACCGGCCGCGACTTCACGTTTGTGGGTCAAGTCATCATCCTGGTCCTGATTCAGCTTGGCGGCTTGGGGATCGTCGTGTTTGGGGCGGTCTTCGCCCTGCTGCTGGGTCAGGCCTTCAGCGTTCGCGAATCCGTCGCTATGCAAGACCTGCTCAGTGCGCGCACCGTCAGCCGGATCGGCAACATGATTGCTTTCATCTTCGTCGGAACGCTTCTGAT
>CAZGRF010000065.1:0-9259 GCA_964527825.1 uncultured Pirellulales bacterium | reverse complement strand
ACGGCGGGCGGCATCAAGACCGTCACGCTGGCCGTTATCATCATGACGATCGTCGCCACCCTGCGCAAACGCGCCGAGGTCGAGATGTTTCGTCGATCCGTGCGGCTGGTCGTCGTGGGCCGGGCCATCACGGTAGCCATGCTCTTCGTGGTCGCCCTGTTCATCGCGACGCTGGCGCTGAGCGTGACGGAAAGTCCGCTCGGCAAGCCTTTTGCGATGCTGGATGTCATGTTCGAGGCGGCCTCGGCGCTGGGCACGGTCGGGCTGAGCACGGGCGTTACCCCGACTTTGACAGACGCCGGGAAAGTCATTATCATCATCGTCATGCTAATCGGACGGCTGGGACCGCTAACGTTGCTGGCCGCCCTGACATTCAACTTGAAACCGATCCGGTACAACTATCCGGACGAGGCAATTATGGTCGGCTAAGGTCCCTCGCGCGGCGTGGGCCGAAGCGAGGTCCCTGGGAGTTGGTTGCATGAGACGATTTGCCGTCATAGGTCTGGGGCGTTTCGGCCAGAAGCTCGCCATCGCGCTGGCGATGAGCGGATCGGAAGTCATCGCGATCGACAGGGACCGCCACGAGGTCGAGCTGATCCGCGATCAGGTCAGCCACGCGGTGCGCCTCGACGGAACCGACGAAGAGGCCATGAAGGCCCAGGGTGTGGACAAGGCCGATGTCGCCATTATCGCGCTGGGCCAGGAGAGTTTCGAAGCTGCCATCCTGACCGTGGTGAACCTGCGACAAATGGGGGTCAAGCAAATCTACGCCCGGGCCGAGAGTCTCATTGCCGGCGAGGTCTTCTCGAAAGTCGGCGCCACGGAAGTGATTTACCCCGAGATCGAGTCGGCCCAGCGTTGGGCCTACAAGCTCATCGCCCCCCAGATCGGCGAGAAGATCGACTTTGCCAATGGCTACAGCCTGGCCCGCATCAAGGCGCCCGCCAGCTTCGACGGCAAGACCGTCATGGACCTGCAACTACGCCAGAAGTACAACATCAACCTCGTGCTCATCAAGCGCAGCGACGAAGTGAAGGCCAAAAAGGACGACAAGGATTCCATCATCCACGTTCCTCTGCCCGACACGGTCGTGTACGTCGACGACATCCTCATGGTCGCCGGCTCCGACGCCGACTTGGCCAAGCTGCCCCAGGAGTGACCCCACCTGCGTCCTGCGATCGCCAAGATTCGGCTCCCGTTTGCCTGCATCAGGTCAAAGAAACGCGGCCCCGCCGGAAGTCAATGCTCACAGCCTGCCCACGGAGGAAATCCAACCCCAAGAGACCATCCACACTCGCGCTCGGCGGAAGCGTATGAGCCAGCACGGGGAACTCGTCGCGTTGCTGCCCTAATGAGTCTATTCGAGCGACAGCAACGCGAGGGGCAAACTCAACTCCACTACCGGTGGTGACCTGCACCCGGTCAGGAGCCAGAGACGGATCGTATCCTATGGCCGTCAGCGGCGCGACATTAATCATGGTCCCGGTGGCCCCCGTGTCCAACGCCAGACGCAGCACAATGCTCCCCGCAGGACCGAACACCTCGGCGTGAACAACAACGAGCCCGTGTTCGGGATTGAACGAGTAGCTCACAGGACGACCGCCGTTTCTTCAGGAATCTCGCCGGTGTAGACAATGGCGGATCGCTTCGGGCGCAGTGATACCGCCTTGCGATAGACCTCATCCCGGTCCCTGCTGTGGTGAAGCACCCTGCCCCCAAGGACTTTGAGCCCAGCGTCGGTGTGCGGATTCTCTATCAACACCCATTCTGAATCAAACTGCGCGTGAATCTCTTCGATGGTCATTTCCTGGTTCATCACATATCCCCTGACGGAGCCAACACGGTCTCATACTGAACATTGTATCTCAAAGGCACGGAATCGCAAACCCTCACCCGGAGGCAATCTTAAATCTCCTGCTTTGAGCCTCCGCCGTGGTTTGGTAGAATTGCCCTGTTGCCACGGGGGATAGGGCTCCGCAGGAGTGCGACCCGAGCACCGTAGCGGCACCATACGGCATGGGGCCAGTGGCTTACGAGACACCGGCCCTCCATAGCCATGCCGGAGGCCCAAAGCGGCAGACTCCCGCCTCGCCAGAGGCGGCTGTACAGCGTATCTATAATGATGACGAATAAACAACTAATTCCGAGCAGCGTTTGCTATGGCACCGCCCAGAAGTAAATCTTCGGCGCTTGATGAGATATACACTGCGCCAATCATCGCCGCTTTTCGCAAGAAGGCGGATCGCAGGAACCGACTGGATATCGTTTACGACACACTTACGTCGGCCAACGAGCGATTTGCAGCCGCGAAGAGATGTTTGTCCGAGTGCCTCCAGTTCGCAAGCGATCAAGACGGGCTTGATACGAATAGACTGAGCCGGTTACGTGAGGCGAAGGACTATGCTGAGTGGAAGCAGGTTCACAACGAATTACTGGTTCCCTACTTTTTCGCCAGGGTCTTCAAGCTGAAGATCAAGTTCACGACGAATGCGGCGAAACGGGGGTTAGGTGAGTTTCGGATCGTCCTTCCCACCGACCAGGTCATCGTCGAGGTGAAGACCCCTCGAGGTGACATCCTGGCGAAGGAACAACCAGAAAAGGACGGTGAAGAGGATTGTCATGAGGGCCTTGACGAGCACCTGCTCGACTCGGTCTTTCGTGATGCGGCAAAACAGGCACGGCCAGGAAACAAGAACCTCCTTGTCGTTAGCACTCGCCTCTGTAAGTGGATTCTCGACTCGCGGGCATTTGAGAAGCTTCTATATGGGCACGAAGAGTGGTCTTTTGCGGTCGGGGAAAGGCAAGACCATCCTGCCAGACCAGTGGAGACGGAATTCGTTTCAGATGGACACCTGCTCAAGCACCGCGGAAGGAGATTCACCCGCATTTCCGCCGTTGCGTCGTTCAAGGAAGACGTGAGTTACCGACTACCTGTCTCTGATGGTCCACAGCAGGTCCACTTTGCCATCTTGCACAATTATTACGCTGAATGCCCAATCCCGCCCAGACTCTTCCCAGGGGTCGAGCAGCTCGTCGCCAATAAGGAAAGGCGCAGAGTCGAACGAATCAATGCAGGCTGCGATGGCTTCGCAATAGACCCTGCGACCGAAATCAGGCAATAATCATCTGTCGGACCGGTGCTGGCGGAGCAAGTCCAGGAGATGTTGCATGTCGGCGGGCAGCGGAGCTTCGAAGCTGACGCGCTCTTCGGTGGTGGGGTGGGTGAACTCGATGGTCCAGGCGTGCAAGGCGCAGCGGCTGATGACGGGCTCTTCGACGGCCGGTTCGGCGTCGGCCAGTTGCCAAGGGTAGACGAGCTTGCCGCCGTACATGTCGTCGGCCACGATGGGATGTTTCAGATGCGACAGGTGCACGCGAATCTGGTGCGTCCGGCCCGTTTGCGGCCTGCAGTGCACCAGCGAAAAACCGCGAAACGCTTCGCTCACCTCGTAGAACGTGATCGCCTCTTTGCCAATCTCCGGGCGGATCGCGTATTTCTCGCGGATCTTGGGATGAACGCCGAGCGGCACGTTGATCCTGTCGGCCTGCAGTTCGGGCGTGCCATGGACGATCGCCAGATAGCTCTTCTTGACCTGACGCCGCTCGAATTGCTTGGCCACCTTCCACTGGGCCGCATCGTTTCGGGTCACAACCATCACGCCTGTGGTGTTCCGGTCGAGCCGATGCACGATGCCGGGGCGAAACTCGCCCAAGCCGCTCGACAACTGCGCCGAGTAGTGCGCCAAGGCATTCACCAGCGTCCCGTGCTTGTTGCCTCGGGCTGGGTGGACGACAATGCCGGGCGGCTTGTTCAGGACGATCAGATCTTCGTCCTCATAGATGATGTCCAGCGGGATATCTTCGGGTTCGATCACCTTGCTCGGCAGCGGAGGGACTGCAAAGTCGACAACATCCCCGTGGCTGAGCTTGAAGCTGCACCTGACGACCTGGCCGTTGACCTTGACCGCGCCGGCCTTGATGGCGTCCTGGATGGAGTGGCGGCTAAAATTGCGGAACCGGCCGGCCAGGTACTTGTCCAGCCGCCGCTCGGTGATGCCGACCCCCACATGGAGCGTCAGCGGCTGACCGTTGACATCCGGCGACTCGCACATGGTGCTGTATCAACTACCCGCGGGTTCGTTCGCTTCGGGAACAGACGCGGGGGCTGTCCCACTCGTGGTCTCATTGCTGTCTTGCGTCGGGGCGTTCGGCCCGGCCTCGGTGGACTCATCCGAGGCAGCCTGAATCACGATAGGCTGGTTTACGGCGCTGGGTCCAACCTGGATGCTCGGCGCCGAGGCCGCCGCCGGCTTCGGTGGCGCTGCCTTGAAGACCACGGTGGTTCTGTAGTCATCCATCGTCGTGAGTCGATGCGCCGCGGCCGCTTGCGCCGCGGTGCCGCTGTAGGCAGCGTCGCTCGCAACTTGTTCATAGATGCCTCTGGCCTGATCGAAGTTGCCCAGCTCTTCTTCACACAAGCCCAAGCCGAACTGCGCTGTGGCAGCCAGCGCCGGGACCGACGGGGCGCGCTCGAGCGCCTGGCGGTAGCTTGTCTGCGCCTGGCCGATCTGTTGGACAAGGTCCTCTCGACTGACGTCGGCGAGTCGATAGTGCAATTCCGCCCGTAGCGCTTCCGCTCGTTTGATCAGCGCCACCGCGGCCATCTCGTCGCTCTTGGCGCTCTGCGCAAAATCCTGCAAGTCCTGGACGGTTGGCAGAAGGGTGATGGATTGATCCACGCCTTGGCTGAGCGCCCGCGCGATATTCTCCTCCTGACGGGGCAACTGCGTCACAAGGTTCGTCAGGCGCACGTGCTGGCGAACCGAGACCGTGCCCCTCCGGTAGAACTTCACAAAATAGACGCCCAGAGCGACCACCACCACGGCGCCAACGGCGATCAAGCTCGTGCGGTTCTCGCTGACCCACTCCGGAAAGTGCTCGATCCACTCGGCCAACTCATTCGTCTTCAATTCGTGCCGATGATCCGATTTCATTCTTCGTTCTCCATTTCCGCATACGCGAACACCGGCCCAGATTATCGGGCTATCGCACAGACAAAGCGTTATGGTAACAAAATCCCTTTTGCCTTGCAACGGAGGTGCGTCAAACTTATGATTTTACGTTGCTACCTATTGAAAGGGCACCTATGTCGGGGATGGATGCAAAGGCGAACGCACCAACGGCGCGGCCTCGGTTTGTCGGTATGTTGCGCTGGGTCGCCATTGCTCTGCTCGTGCCGGTGGGGACCGCACTTTGGGCCGGCGAAAGCCAGGAGTCCGCTGAGAGCCTCTGGGACCCGCAACGGTACATCGGCGTCGAGGAGGTTAAGCCCGGCATGGAAGCCTATTGCCTGACGGACTATGGAGTCGACGGGATTGAGAAGTTCGCGTTGAGGGTTGTGAACGTAATCTACGACTTCGAGCCGGGCCGCGATGCCATCCTCGTGATGGGTCTGGATGAGCGTTTCAAACACACAGGGCCCGTAAGCGGGTGCAGCGGTTCGCCTGTCTATATTGACAACCGCTTGGCTGGGGCGCTGGCTTTTGCCTGGTCTTTCTCTAAGGACCCTCTCTACGGGGTAACGCCCATCAAGGAGATGCTCCAGGTTGGGCACACGGCGGGATCGAAGGAATCGGTGACGGCCTCCGGCACATCCGCTTCTGCGTTTGATTTCTCCCGGCCCATCGACCTGTCGGCAATCAGCGAGCGGGTGAAGAACACGAAGCTGTTGAGCGCCGGCGCTGCAAGTGGAACCGCGCGGTTGCCCTGCCCACTACTGGTGTCGGGCCTGTCGCCTGCCGCCTGCGAGCAACTCACTTCGCAGCTCGCCGCGATGGGCTTTGCCGCGATGCCTGGCCTGAGCGGCAGCGCAGAAGAACAGCAAGGCGGCGCGTCCGAGCTGAAGCCCGGGGCGGCGCTGGCTATCCCCCTGGTCGCGGGCGACATCAAGTCGACTGTGCTTGGCACGGTGACCGAGGTGCGGGACGACCGCGTTTATGGGTTCGGCCACAGCTATCTTGGCTATGGCGCCCTCAATCTGCCGATGGCCGGCGGAAAGATCTACACCGTCGTTTCCAGTGTGATGCGCTCATCCAAGCTCGGCGCTCCTACCGACATTGTGGGCGCGATCACGGTTGATGAATCGGCCGCGATCGTCGGGAGAATGGGCGCCAAACCCTCGATGGTGCCGCTGTCGGTACGCATCGTGCGCTACAACGACCCCACGACCCGGACGTACAACTGCCAGGTGGCCGACAATCCGACGCTGACGCCGCGGTTGATTCCCGCCGCCATCAGTGCGGCGGCGCTTCAGGCCGGTTCTTTGCCTCCCGATCACACTGTCGAATACCGGGCCGCGATCGACTTAGAGGACGGGCAAGCCATTCGGTTCGGGAATATCTCTACAGGCAGTGAGTTCGCCGAGCCGGAGAGCGAACTCCTGGGGACACTCGTCCTGCTGATGAACAATCCTTACAAGACGCCTAAGATCAAATCGGTCGACTTCGAGGCGCAGATCTCAGCGAAGAACACGGCTTCTCATCTGTGGTCCGTGGATGTCTCCCACACCAAGGTCAAGCCCGGCGAAGACGTCGAGGTGGCCGTGGTCGTCGAATCGTATCTCGCGGAAAAGAGGAAATATCAACTCAAGCTGACCGTCCCGGAGAGTCTCGCCGCCGGCAAGTACAACCTCCTGGTCTGCGGCATCTACGAGTACGAGAATTTCCTGCGCAAGACCGTGCCCTACCGATTCGTCGCAACGAACTACCAGACACTTGTCGAGGCACTGAACGAAGCCCTGAACTTCGATCGCACCAAGCTCCGCTGCCTTTTGATTCTGCCGCCGGACGGCATTACGCTGGAGAGAGCGGAACTGCCCGATCTGCCGGAGACCAAGGCGATCGTCCTGCAGAACGACGGAAGGGCTATCAAAGCTCTACCCTACCCACGTTGGATCGAAAAGACTGTAGAAACCGGCACGGTGATTGCCGACAAAGAGATTGTGCCTATCGTGGTGGAAAAAAGGTAGTCTCGTTGACTTCTTGAGCGGTCTTTCGGTCTGTGCCCTTTGCATGGGGAGTGAAGATGAGCAGGGAATTTCGCTGCGTCAGTTGCGTGCGCGTTGTCGCGCTGGGGTTGATTGTCACACTGGCGGCCTGTCCGAGCCGGGCGGTCACCAGCAAGATTACCCGACAGTCCAGCAACAAGGAACTGGTCGACGGCGAAACAGAGGCAGTCGTGATCAGCTCGCGCGGCACGATCCAACTCGGGCGGGCTGCTCAGGTGCTCGCCAGCGAGTTTGAGGGGGTCTGGTCTGTCAACAGCGTCGTCGTCAGCGGGGGCACGATCTACCTCGGCACCAGTCCGAACGGCAGCATCTACAAGTACCGTCTTGGCACGCTCACGAAGATATACCCGGCAGAGGGCGATGCGGCTCCCGGAGCCGACCAGTCCGCCCCCAGTCCGCCGGCCCCGGAGGGGCCAGACGAATCGGATTCGTCCGACGAGGACGAAGGCGAGATCGTTGACGCCGAGGAGCGCTTCTCCAACGAGCATATCTTCGCGATGGCGATCGACGTAACCGGGCGGCTCATCGCCGGCATCAGCGGCACGCATTGTCGCCTGTGCCGCTACGAGACCGGAAAGATGGAGACCATCTTCGAGCCGAACGATGCCAAGTACATCTTTGCGATTGCCGTCGATACTGTCGGCAACCTCTATTTGGCGACCGGTCCGGAGGGGAAGATCTACGTCCTCGACCCATCGGGCAAGATCGCCCAGCTCGTTTACGACAGTCCCGACAAGAACATCCTGTCGCTGGCGGCCGGCGAGGACGGGTTCGTATATGCCGGAAGCGACACCCGAGGTCTCGTGTACAAGATCAACCCCCGCAACAAGACAGCGACCGTCCTGTACGACAGTGACGAGCCTGAGATCAGCGCCTTGCTTTTCGGCCATCCGGGGGCCCCGTCGGGGCCTGGCGATCTGTATGCCGCCGCCACGTCGGCCAAGGTTGTGCAGACCGAGCGCAAGTTCTCGGCCCAGCAAGTCACCTCCGCCGGCCGGCCTGAGCCCAAGGAGGAAGCGGATGAGAGCGGCCCCACGGGTGAGGGCGGTCTCAAACTGAAGATCGCAAACACAAAAAAGGCCCCTGAGAGCAAGGCTGCCCCGCGCAGCGGGCCGGTTCCCAAAGGGGCCAAGCCAGGCGCGGCCAGCCATGTCTATAAGATCAGCAAGCAAGGCTACGTCACGGACCTGTTCGTCGAATCTGCCGTCTTTCTGGCCCTGGCGGAGGAGAAGGGCAGCGTGCTTGTCGGCTCGGGCAACGACGGGCAACTCTTCGCCCTTGATCCTGACGCCGAGCGCGAGACCGTCATCTACGAGGATGAACACGCCGCTCAAATCACAACGGTGACCGCCTCCGGCGAAGGACTCTACATCGGCACCGCCAACCCGGCCAAGCTCGTGCTCCTAGGCCCCGACTACGCCAAGGAGGGGACCTATATCTCCGATCTCATTGACGCCGGTCAGCCCGCCAAGTGGGGCAAGCTCCAGATCGACGCCGACATCCCGCGCGGATGCAGAATCCTCGTCGCCTCTCGCAGCGGCAACGTCAAGGACGTGAACGATCCGACGTTCTCCGATTGGACGGAGATGGCCGAGATCATCGAGCCGATCCAGTTGCGCTGCCCGTTGGGACGGTTCTGCCAGTACAAGCTCGTGCTTGAATCCCCGGACGGCAAGAAGACACCGGTGATCAGGGAGATCGCGGTAGCAAGCACGGTGCCGAACCTGGCCCCCAAAGTCGAATCGGTGGACGTTTCGCGCCTGTCCAGCTCCGGCAAAGAGGGCACCTTCAAGATCGCCTACAAGACCGACGACGAAAACGAGGATACGCTGATCTACAAGATCGACTTCAGAAGGCTCGGCCGGGACAACTGGATCGAACTCAAGGACGAGACCGAAGACGACGACTACGAATGGGACGGCAAAACCGTCGAAGACGGTCGCTATGAGGTCCGAGTCACCGCCGACGACGCGCGGAGCAACACCCCGTCCACGAAAATGACGGGCAGCCGGATCAGCGACCCGATCGTCGTGGACAATACTGGCCCGGTCATCCGCAAATACTCCCTCGAAAAGAGCGGCAAGTCCGCCACGCTCAAATTGCAGGTTACCGATGAGTTGAGCGTCGTCAGCAAGCTGGAATACACCATCGACAGCAACGCCGAGTGGAAGAGCACGCTGCCCGACGACTTCA
>CAZGRF010000064.1:5402-12776 GCA_964527825.1 uncultured Pirellulales bacterium | reverse complement strand
CCCGTAGGGTGGGTTCTCAACCCACGCGTCCCTCGACACCTGCCCCTCCCCCGATCCCCCGGCCAGCCGCTTCAACCAGCGAGATATGAGATACGCGCGGGTCATGGACCCGCGTTCCGGCCGCTCCCCCTCCGAGAGACGAGCGACGAACCACGAGCGACGCCCTCCCCGGCCCGTCTTGCGCTCGATTTTTCTCTCGCCACCGATTTGGCGCAGGCCTATCGTATGGCTACAATACACCAATAGAAGGAAAGGATCGCTACCGATGACGGCGATGGATTTGGGCATATCACAGGAGCAGATCGAGCAATTCTGCGGCCGCTGGAAGATCAGCCGTCTGGCGGTCTTCGGCTCGGCGGCTGAGGGTCGGCTGCGCCCCGACAGCGATATCGACTTCCTGGTCACTTTCGCTCCGGACGCCGACTGGACCATGTTCGACCATTTCGCCATGGAGGACGAACTGGCCCAACTGTTTGGCCGGGACGTCGATCTGGTCAACGTCCGCGCCCTGGAAGAGAACCCCAATCCCGCCTATCGCCGCGAGATCATCGGCTCCGCGAGGCAGATCTATGCAGCGTGATGAGAGAGTGGCAGCCTCAAGGCGAAGCCTTGGGGTTGGCGAATAGATGGGTGGCAGCCTCAAGTCCGCAGGATTTGGGGATGGCGAACAGGAAGCAATCACGGGAGTGGATGGTGCGGGAGGGACAGCGTTATACCAAGCGATGCCAACGCTGGGATGTGCCTGGTCAGGCCCACGCCTTAACGTTTAGCTGCTATCGGAATCGTCCTTTCCTAGCCAAGGAACGAACGTGCGACTGGCTGGTCGAGTCTATTGATTCGGCGCGGCGCCGGCTGGGCTTCGAACTCTGGGCGTACGTTGTCATGCCGGACCATGTGCATCTCGTCGTCTACCCCAAGCGGGAAGACCTTTCTATCTCGCGCATCCTGCTGGCGATCAAGCAGCCGGTCGCGCGTCGGGCGATCCATTACCTCAGGGTCCACAAGCCGCAAGCCTTGCACCTGCTCGCGACGGGCCAACAGGCGCGCCCCTATCGTTTTTGGCAGAACGGGGGTGGCTATGACCGAAACATCACGCAGGTCGAGACGCTGGTCGAGACGATGCGGTACATTCACAACAACCCGGTCCGCCGGCAACTGGTGACTGTGGCGACGCAGTGGCGCCATTCCAGTGCGGCCGAATGGGAGGAACTCGGCGTCGGGCCTCTAGCGATTGACCGGGACAGCTTCCCGGCGTTCTAACCATCCCCAAATCCTGCGGATTTGAGGCTGCCACCCGTCGTCAGCATGTCGGGCCGAGAATTGTCGCTTCTTCTCTTGGATTGGCGGTATAGCAGAACTACAATAGGGAAGTGGTTTGAGGTCCGGAGGCACAGACGTGCTCCGAGGCGGAGAGAAGCAGCGGTGTGCGGTACACACCCTATGAGACTGAGACACGACTTTGTTACCTTTGGATTGTGAGAAATGCGATTCCTGGTGAACTGGTGCGATGATTGGTTTAGGGCGCGGCTATTCAATAGGGACGACACACCTATGAGGTGCTGGTTTCAAGGGGCTAGCAACCCGAGATTCCCCGAATCGGGATTTGAGCGGAAAGGCCAGGCTGATCGTCACAGTTATAAATCATTCGAGAGCGATCCTGGCTTTAGGTATTTCATGGACTTGAAGTACAAGGGGCATATGGTAGGCTTGAATAGCATTCATCCTGATGCTATGCCGAGAGAGGCTTACGTTTCGGCATCCCCTTTTGATGATCCACCTCCGGAAGTGGAGAATTGGGAGCATCGCCCTCGTGACAGCTATGACAGGTACATCCGCATCGATGAATTGGAGATGCTCGAAGTCTCTCCTCCCGATTGGAACGATCTTTCAACCATGTACGCATCTATTGGCAATCAGGGTATGTGGTTGAAAGACTGCGGTGATCACTGGCTTGCACGCATGCAGAACCAACCCGCTACAGACTTTCCTTACGCAGTCAAACAAACTGATAGGTGTGAATGGCAGGCCTGCATACCATGGTCAATCAACAACCTAGTCATATGCGGCGGTCAAAGCATTAGGTGGGATGGCTGGTGTTTTCAATGGAGTGCGACCCTGGATGGAGTTCGGCTTGGAACCCGAGGTTCTGACGGAAAACGTTTCATTGTTGACTTCGTTCGTTGTAGTGTCCCTCCCAAGTATCTTCAAGGTTTCCAACGAGTTAGTACAGCACACTACCAAGGTTATCTCGCTCTTGACGCTCCGCTGATATGGGATTCGCCCCACTTCTTCGGATACTACGGTGGCTATCGTATTGTGAAGTCTTTCTATACTCCTATGGAAACCCCTGACCGGCCATTCCGCATTAGTCTTGCAGACTCGAAGCCGATGCCAGAGGACGTGCTCCCGGATCAGAAGACTCGGAATCAACGAGAATATGGAAGCTACGTGGCTATGGGGCGTATATCGCTTGATGACCCGAAGCTACATATCGTATTCAAATCGTGGTAGCCGAACATACCGCTTCCAGGGGCAATGCAGGGATAATGCGGACGTACCCCGTTTCACGATTGTAGAAAACCAGAGCGGTGAATTCCGATGAAGCCCCACGTCAGTCGTTTGTCGTGCGCCCGTGAGGGCATAGAAATGCCGGGCATCGGAACGGGCAGGGGTGGGGCCCGGTGCCCGCCCGGGCAACCACAGGGGGTTGCCCCTACAAACGTCCCTACGAACCAGCGTCTGACGACGCCACTACGAACAGGGCTGGGATCACTCTCGGGGCCGGGCGTGCCGCATGAAGCGAACCGCAGGTGCTGGCCGTCGTCGGAGACATGGCCGAGCAGATATGAGCTTGACAGCCTGGGCGGTGCGCGGTAGGGTAATCGCATGGTGCGAACGGCGAGAATTGCGGGTGTTTCATGGGCCGGGAACGCTCCGGAAGCTGGGGACCGGCAACGGCGACGTGCGTCTACGACCGACACCATGACATCGCGGGACAAGCCTGCCCCATTCGACCCGGCTGAGAGCCTTTCGAACGGGGCGGCTGAGCAAGGAGTGTGCGAGAATGAAGAGGGCCTTTACACTCGTTGAGCTGCTCGTGGTCATTGGGATCATCGCGCTGCTGCTGGCCTTGAGCCTGCCGGTGACGAGAATGGTGCGCGAGCAGGGCGCCGAAACCGTGTGCAGGTCGAACCTGCGGCAGATGGCCGTGATCCTCAAGACCTACTGCGGCGACCATGACGGCCTGTTTCCCGATCCAAGGTACCTCTACCATTCCAAGCTGTCATTCAGGCCCGACCATCCCACGATACCGTTCACGCCATATTACGGAGTGCTGCACCCGTGGACCTGCCGCTGGCACGACGCCGAGATCGGCCCGGCCGGCCCTCTGCTGCGCGCACACAAGGAGCTTCGGGGCGCTTTGATACCCTATCTGGGAGATCCCAAGATCCTCCTCTGCAAGACCGCGGTCCGTCCCTACCTGGAGCGGGGCTGTAACCAGGACCCTAACAAACCCCGGAGACCTCAGCCTCCTCCGCCTCCTGGCGGAGCTGGTCTTCTTGGCGGCACGGTCACAACAGGTCATGAGACCAAAGACCCTAACGGTCCCATCCCCTTGATCCCCCAGTATTCCTACACGATGAACGGCAACCTGCACAGGAGCTTCTTGACGGGAGGCCTCGCAACGGGGTCGCCGGGCGCATTCGATGTGAGGACCGTCCGGACGAGAACGATCTGCAGGGAGACACAGGTCACGCGCAGTCCTTCCGAGGTGTTTGCGTTCGGCGAGGAGAATTCCTGGCCGATCAACCAGGAATCGCGATGGCCGTCGCCGTACAATCTCAGCGGCCCTTGGGGAGGGACCCAGGATGGGACCATGAATGGTCCCACCGACGTCGTCGAGCCGAAACAGCCCACCTTCAGGGTCACCGGCGCGATCAACATAGGGTCTTTGGATGTCGGGCCCTCCTATACGACCTTCGATAGTTCCCCGCAACGTCCTTACGCGTCGAGGATGCCTGAGACTGACGTCGGCGACGCCTTCGCAACCTACCACCGTCCCCGCAAAGGTGACCTGAATGCGGGCCACTCCTATGTCTCCATGTTGGACGGCCATGTCCGGAAGGTCACGGTGGCGGACCAGCTTCGCAGGAGCAGGCAGATCGAGAGCATTCCCGCAAGCCGACTGGGCCCCGGCGGCAATTTGCATTTAGCCTGGCCTATCGAAATCCCTCCACTGGCCGGTTGGGAGAACCAGTAAGAGACGACCTCAAGACGCGCTGGCCTTCCGCAACAATATCCTCGGGGCCGGGTGGGATATCATCTGCGGGCCACTGAGCCGGTCGCGGTTCGAGTGCAACCTCTACTGGTCCGCCGGGGGCCCGCGAAGCCGGCGGCGAAGACTGACAGCCTCGGAACGGGATTTTTCCCGGATTTACCGAACCGAAGGCCGCTTCGTTACGCACAGTACCTATGTCCTTACGAGCACCATGTTGACCCCTACAAAAAAGGCGGTTCCGGCACAAGGAGTGGACCACGACGGCTATACACGGGGAGAGGAGGTCGCCATGTCGTCCTTTAGCAGCACGATGGAGGTAGATAAGGTGTATCATCATCTTCACGTCGAGGCGTTGGACAAAGTGGCGGCCGGCGAAGACCTGCCGGAAGAAAAGACCTACGTTTGCAGCATCTGCGGCAACACCATCATGGGGGAGCCGCCGCAGACCTGTCCGATCTGCGGCGCGACGCGAGAGAAATTCGAAGAGGCCAAGTAGCGGACAAGCACATCGAGGCGGAGGGAAGCCGTCCTTTTCGTTTGCGCAACCGCACCGCGCGGAGAAATCGGCAGCAGGACCGCATGCGAGCGCGTTTCTTCACCAGTTTGGAATTGGTTTGACAGCTATTACCCCTCTTGGATAATGCATCTCTGCCGACGGATGCCTATCACATCTTTGTACAGAGGCGAAAACATGAGCACAGTTCTGAGCACACGCCGCGAGTTTCTGAAGAGTTCCATGGCTTTGGGCGCTGGGCTCACCGCGATTGGGCCCTGCGGTCGGACGTGGGCCCAAAGGGCCGGGACCGAGCCGAAGATACGATTCGGGTTTGTCACCTACCTCTGGGGCCAGGATTGGGACCTGCCGACGCTGATCGGCAATTGCGAGAAGGCCGGCCTGCTGGGTGTAGAGCTGCGCACCGAGCACGCGCACGACGTGGAGTCGAGTCTCAACGCGGCTCAACGCGCGGCCGTCAAGCAGCGCTTCGCCGACAGCCCCGTGACCTTGGTGGGACTGGGGACGAACTTCGCCTTTCATTACATGGAGCGCGACCGGCTGCAAAAGGACGTCGAGGGAGCGAAGGAATACGTCAAGCTGTCGGCAGACTGCGGGGGATCGGGTGTGAAGGTCAAGCCGAATGACTTGCCCAGGGGCATTTCCTACGAGAAAACGATACAGCAGATCGGCAAATCGTTGAATGAGGTCGGACGGTTCGCCGCGGACTGCGGGCAGGAGATCCGGCTCGAAGTGCACGGCGGCTGCGCGCAGTTGCCGGTGATCAAGGCGATCATGGACGTTGTGGACCAGCCCAACGTGGGGGTTTGCTGGAACTGCAATCCGCAGGACCTGGAGGGCGAGGGGCTGGCGTACAACTTCAATCTGGTGCGGCCGTTCTTCGGACACACCGTCCACGTGCGCGAGCTCGACCTGGGCGACTATCCTTACCAGGATCTAGTCGATCTGCTGGTCGCAACAGACTACCGAGGCTGGGTCCTGCTGGAGGCGCGCACCAAGCCCAACGACCGGGTCCGGGCGATGATCGAGCAGCGAGAGGTCTGGGACAAGATGGTGGCACAGGCGCGCGCCGCCTCGGGCCAGAAAAAGGCTGCGGGCGTCACGGTGACCGAGCACGCGACGAAAGTGACCGTGGAACTCGACGGCAAGCTGTTTACCGAGTACCGCTTTGCGGATGTCCCGCGCCCCTACTTCTATCCTGTAATCGGCCCGACAGGCGAGCCGGTGATTCGGCATTGGCCGATGGCGGACGGGCCGGACGAAGAACACGATTCTCATCCGCACCACAGGTCGCTCTGGTTTGCGCACGGCGCCGTCAACGGCATTGACTTCTGGACCGAGGGCAACAACAAGGGCAAGGTCGTGCACGAGAAGTTCGTCGAGATCAGCTCGGGGCCGACGGTCGGGGTGATCGCCTCCCAGAACAACTGGGTGGGCCCGGACGGCAAGACCGTGTGCACCGACATGCGGACGCATCGGTTTTACGGCCGGCCGGAGGGACCGATCATGGACATCGAGGTCACGATCCACGCCTCGCACGGACAGGTGACACTCGGCGACACGAAGGAAGGGTCGATGGCAATTCGCGTGGCCCCGACGATGCGCGTGGAGGGCAAGGTGGCCAAGGGACATATCATCAACAGTGAGGGCCAGAAGGACGGAGACGCGTGGGGCAAACGGGCCGCCTGGTGCGACTACTACGGACCGGTGGGTCCCAACGGTGACATCGTCGGCATCGCGATGTTCGACCATCCGGACAACCTCCGGCATCCGACGTGGTGGCACGTGCGCGCTTACGGGCTGTTCGCGGCCAATCCGTTCGGGCAGCACGACTTCGAGTCAAAACCGGCGGGCACAGGTGATCTGGTGATTCCGGCCGGCGAGAGCGTCACTTTCAAGTGGCGCTTCTACTTCCACAAAGGCACCGAGATAGACGGCAAAGTCGCCGAGCACTACCGTGAGTATGCGGGCCACCCGTGACCCTCGTGCGTCAAATGCGACAACCGCGAGCCGTTCGTCCTGCCGGAGCCGGTATAGAGAGACTGTCATCTGTGGTCTGACATCCGGCAATCGAGGTGGCTAATCCAAGCGTCAGCCCTTGGGTCCCTTTGGTCCTTGAAGTCCTTTGTTCACAAGGGAACTGCATGAGATTCGCATTGTGCAACGAGATGTTCCAGGGCCGGTCGCTGACCGAGGTCTGCTCGATTGCGCGCCGGCTGGGCTATCACGGGATCGAGATTGCACCGTTCACGTTGGCCCCGTCGGCCACGGAAGTGACATCGGGACAGTGCCGGGAGGCCCGCAAGGCAATCGAAGACGCGGGCCTCGCGTGCGTCGGCCTGCACTGGCTGTTCGCCGGGCCGCAGGGCCTGCACATGACGACACCCGACGAGGCAACCTGGCAGCGAACGCGCGACTACCTTGCCGCCCTGCTGGATTTGTGCGGCCACGTGGGCGGGAAGGTCCTCGTGCTTGGCTCGCCCAAGCAGCGCAGCCTCGTCGCGGGCCAGACGCAAAACGGCGCCTGGCAACGCGCGGCCGACCTGCTTAGCTCCGTGCTCGACAAGGCGGCCGCACTGGG
>CAZGRF010000064.1:0-5302 GCA_964527825.1 uncultured Pirellulales bacterium | reverse complement strand
CGAGGCGCTCGCGGACGTTGGCTACGACGGGTGGCTGTCCGTCGAGGTCTTCAAGTACGACCCGGACCCTGAAACCATCGCTCAGAGAAGCACCGACTACCTGCGCCAGTTCTGGCCTCGATAGAGGTGCAAGCCATTCCAAGACCCAAGATGTTGCGTCGATACAGAAAGACAGAAGAACGCCTTGACGACCTGCGCGGGTGAATCTACGATGGCTGTAGTAGGTGAGGGAGATGCGGATACTGGCGGTGACTGAAGCAGGATACGTCACGTAGGCAGGAAGGCAGCGTTGCACTCCTTGGGCGGATCAGCCTGGTCAGTATTCGAGGAGAATCATGAAATGGGATGGCCTAGCGGACCGAGGCGGAAACGTGAAAGGAGACGTTGAGGTATGGCATACGTGTTGGGGATATTCAAAGTCAAGGACTTCGAGACATGGAGAGCGGGCTTTGTCGCCCGCGAGAGTGTGGCTTGGCGCAAGCGGGATGGCGGCGGAGCGTACCGGGTCTTTCGCCCCGAGAACGACCCGCGCACGGCGGTGGTGTGCGTCGAGTGGGACAGCCTGGACAACGCGCGCAAGCACGCGCAGTCCCAACAACTGAGCAATATCCACGAACAAGCACTTACCGCGCCGCCGGAAGTATACTTTCTCGAACTGGCAGACGAGGGGCCCGCCTGATCCCGGCCGCCAGCCGCGTACGCCCACCTAATGATCTCATGACGGCCGCACCCACGTCTCGTCCGCACTGTGCAGATTCGGAACCGGAAGCCCCCCCCTTCGCCCTTGCACATGTCCAATCCCACTACACCGCACAATGGCCTTGAGATGCGGTGCGTTCCGAGACGCAAGATATTGCGTCTCTACAATGTACTACGGGCTTGGCGGGTCCGGTTGTATTCGTCGAATTCCCAGCGTTGCGGGTTCGTCTCGATGTAATTCCTGATCCTCGCCAATGCCCGTTCATTTCGGATGACGTGCTCGTAGAAACGTGGCTGCCAGTGAAACACGCGGCCGTGCGCCGTCGCATATTTCTTGACCCCAACTTTGTAGCCGCGCACCACTGCGGCCAAGTTGCCCGATTGCGGACCGAACGCATTTCCTGCTGACAGCGGACCCTCCGACGTGATGACCACAATGCCATGGACGTGGTTCGGCATGACGACGAAGGCATCGGCTGCTGCGAAGGGGAAATGACTCGCGATGGCAATCCAGCATTCACGGGCCACTCGACCAAGATCACTCAATACCATCTCCTGGCCGACGACTTCACCGAAATACTCCTCGTGGCTTTTTGTGCAGACAGTCACGAAGTAATGCCCAGGCGAGGAATAGTCCCACCCGGCCAAGCGCGTCGTCTCCACACGGTATTTGTTGCGGTACATCGCCATGTCGTCTCACCGACCATTCGCTCCCAGTAGAGACGCAATATCTTGCGTCTCATCGACCGACAGCACTGACGTGCGTTTCTGTATCTGCGCGGCGTCCACCAGATGCGGGCTAGAAGACGCAAGATATTGCGTCTCTACCGCGTTGCTGTACGCCTCATCCCGATCATGGCGTAGTCTACTGCACCCGACCGGGCCGTTCAAACACAAAAGGGAATACCACGTGAGACAAGCGTCATTCATCTTACCAATGTGCTTGCCGGGCTATGTGCAGCACGTTTGCAGGCGCGCTTGGAGGGACTTCTTGGCGCGGTGGAATTGAACGCGGACTCTCTGGGGCGTGGTTCGGGTCTGCGAGGCAATGTCACTGTAGGGCAACTGGTCGTAGTAGCGCAAGCGCACGACGTCCTGATGCTCTTGACTGAGCCGGGCAACGGCCGTCGCAACCTGCTCGAGTGTCTCCTCGCGGACTTTGACGTCGAGTACACTGTCCTTGACGGCCCGTTGCTCACCACCGTGGATCGCGGCGTGCAGGAAGGTCCTTTCGACGGAAGATCGGCGCCGGTGCTGTCGGTGCGTGTCTCGAATCTTGTTCCAGGCGATGCGATACACCCAGGGCCAGAAGCGCGCGGGGTCGCGCAGGGAGCCAATGCGACAGAGCAAGGACAGAAGCGTTTCCTGCAACACATCTTCGGTGACATCGTGATTCAGCGTGGTCCGGAACACAAACGGATACAGCCGTTCCCAAACCAGCGCGGCCAAGCGGCCCATACTGGCTTGGTCGCCCGACTGCACTTCGGTGAGCAACTGAGCGTGTTCTTTCTCCGCACTCATAAACACCCCATTCCTTCTATCAGCCCGGGCCGCTTGGGCGGTGCGAGCGCAGAGACTCAGCCGGGCTTTGAGACGCAACATTCTGCGTCCCTACAACAGGTCGTTATTCTCCGCCTTCAACTACTAAGAGGCCGCCGCGAGGGCTGCGGTTACATAGATTCGACAGATGAATCGGACTTTTGTTCCGGCTCGGCGCTCTCTTTTTCGAGCGCGCTTGCCTCTTCGGCCTTCCGCGCGCCCCCATCGAGTACCGTCCACGTCGGTGGAGTCAGCTCAGGGACGTGCCATGGACTGTTGCAGCGATGGCACCGGCCCATATCCGGCCGACGGGGTTGCCCACAGTTGGCGCACGTGACCAGCGCCGCCTTCGGCCGGGTCAGTCGATAGGTGATGTAAGCCGGCAGGCCGGCGGCGAGCGTCGCGACGATCCAGCCGGCACGTGCATTCCTCGAAAGGCCGACAACCACTGCATCTCGGACGACCCTCCAGGTGAGAAAGACCGCGAGCAACAGCGCAGGGAACATCGTCCACAGCGCTGCGATGAGCTGAGAGGCCGTGCCGTCTCTGACACGGTCGCGATGCATGGCGACGAAGGAATTGGGCAACAAGAACAAGGCCCGGTGGCCGGCCTGCGCGTCGACGGCGTTGGCGGTGAAGAACGATGCAAGAGTCAGGACCGGCGGATGCACGTTCTCCAGGAGATGCTTGAACACAGCCAGCGCCGGCCCCCACGGCACCTCGAACAGCGCGGCTTTCGCCGACGGCACCGAGTGAGGGCTTTGGGCACCATCGTACAACTCTGCGACAGTATCGGCCTGCTCGACTAGCTTGCCCGACTTGTCATAGACGGCCAACCTCATCGATGTCCCCTGCCGGGAGACGCTGCTAACCACCATGCCGAGATACTCCGCGTCCTCTCCCACGCCGGCCAACCCGACGGCGTAATCGAGCAACTGGCTCGGCTCGCACAGGCCCTGTCCATACAGAGTCCTCGGCGCAGGGAGGAAGCCTTTGCCTTGGGTCAGATTGAGCGTCCGGCCGTCGAGCAAGTCGACGCGGCCCGACGCATCCACGACGGGGATGTAGCCGCCCGGGTCTCCGATGGCAAATGGCACGGTGAACACGGAACTGTACTGCTGGCGCGAATCGTCGGCCTCTCTCTCACGAGGCCACAGTTTCGTCGGCGGCTGCCAGCCTACGTAGGTGCCCGTTGCAGCACCGCCTTCAAGCCCGCCGATCCGCAGGGGTTGGACGGCCGGCGTGTCCTCCAACGGCGCGCCCGCACGCACGCTTTGCGTCCGCCAATCGATGGCGAAGAAACGGCGCAACTTGCGGTCGTAGACGAAGTACGTCCTCCAGCCCCGAGTCATGACGGGGTCGATGAAGCGCCCGTGTTCGCTGCTCGGCGCATCGGAAATGCCGTCGGGTCCGGCGTAGCATGTCACGACGCGCTTGGCCTGCTCATCCGTCTTGCGGAGAACAATCTGCCCGGTAGCTCTGTCGAAGTACGTCCAGTCTCCCTCATCCTCGTAACGGAAGACGTCGGATCGGCGTCCGCCCGGAGACATGGACATCACATAGTCGACCAACCCCAGTTCGGTGAGTTGAATGTCATCGTCGATACTGGCCCTGGCCATGGACCGGCGATCCGCGTTGGGGTCGAATTCGACGGCATCGGGTAACAAGCCGGAAGGCGAAATCTCCACGCGCGTCGCGTCCCGCGGCATGCCGGCCCGTAGGCGCGCGTCGGTGATGAAGCGGCCGCAAAACAAGATGACGGCCGAGAGCAACAGGACGATGAATCCCGTGGTCAGGACCTTGATGGCGTAATTCGCAGAAGTCCTCATGGCTATGTGCTCCTAAAGCGACGAAGCGGAGAACCTGCACCACGTGGCGGCCAGGCAGGAAACAATGAAGAGCAGAAGGATGGCGACGAGATCAATGCCGAACCCCTTGATCACGATCAATATTGGGATAAGCACCACCACGGGCAACACGCCCAGTGTCGGCGCCAAAGACCGCCGGTTCCAGCCAGCGTAGAGCCCGACGCTGTGGCAGGCCAGACACATCAGCAGGATTCCCCAGAACACATCTCCCAGCAGGCCGGGATACAGCGGCACCTCTGTCGTTTTGAGGTCGATCAGGACCGCCCCAGCCACCGCCAGCGGTAAGACAAGCACCAGAACCGCCAACACACCCGCCGTGACACGGGCCGCAAATATCTGCCCACGCGTGACCGGCAGCGCCATAAGAAAGGCCGAGATGTTGCGGTTGCGATCAGCATACATCTGGGCCACACCGAGCGCGCACAGGCCCACCACGACGAACAAGGTGCAGGGAAACAAACCGACGAATATCTCCATCTCCACGCCACCACGGGAATCGTAGTTCAGAACCATCGCGGCCATCAACGCGATGGTGAGGCCCGCCGCGATGGCGGCGCCGACGAAATAGGCGACGTGGTCGATGATCTCCCGCTTGACGAGAATCAGTATGGCACGCATATCAAACCTCTTTCTTCCACCCAACAACGGCATTTGACGGTCGGGTGCACTCGATAAAGATGTCTTCCAGGCTCATGGGCAGCTCCGTGCAACTGACCGGCTTGAAGGTATCGAGAATCGCCCGCTTCTGGTCGTTCCAGTTGGCGACCGTGAGCACCATCTCACGGCCCTGTATCCGTCGGTTGACGATTTCGGTGATGTACATCTCCTGCGGCGCTTCGCTTGCGAACAGGACCTGAAACTTCTTGACGCGGTCCTTGAGCTCCTGCAACTCGCAGTCCACAACGAGCCGGCCCGCTACGATGACACCGATGCGGTCGGCGATGCGCTCGACGTCACTGAGGATGTGCGAGCTGAAGAGGATCGTCCGGTCCTTCTTCTGGATCAGGTCGATGGCTAATTCGAGAAACTGCCGGCGTGCAACCGTGTCGAGGCCTAACGTCGGATCGTCGAGGATGAGCAGTTCCGGATCAACCGCCATGGCCAAGGCCAGGTTGAGCTCGGCCCGCATACCGGCCGAGAGCTCCTTGACCCGGCGGTCCATCGGCAGCCGGAAGGTCTCTATGAGACGGCCGAAG
>CAZGRF010000063.1:0-12815 GCA_964527825.1 uncultured Pirellulales bacterium | reverse complement strand
CGACCGTCTACGGCTTCGAAGTATACCTCAAACACGGCCCGCATCACGTCGTCAGCGTAGTCGTCGTCGTTGCCGTACTTTGGCGTCCTCTGCCAGAGCGTTTGCTGGAGCGCCTCGTTGCCTTCAAAGTCCGCGCCCAAGGCGGCCAGAAGCTCAGACATCGGCAAGGTTCGCCGGTCGAACACGTGGTACTTGATCGCTGTCAGGGCGTCCGTGATCGTTCCCAATCCGACCCCCTGCACGTAGTTGGTGTTGTACCGCGCGCCGCCATCGTGGTAGTCCTTGCCCCGGGTGACGCAATCGTCGATCAAGATCGACAGGAACGGGGCGGGCATGTACGTCGCATAGAGGCGCTCGATCACGTTGTTGCCCCGCATCTTGATGTCCATCAAGTAGTTGACCTGCCGCCGAAAGGCTTCGCACAACTGCTCGAATGTCCCGAAGCGCTCGGGCAGGCCGGTCTCCAAACCGATCTGCTTTCCCGTCTTGGGATCAACGCCATTGTTGAGCGTCAGTTCCAATACCTTGGGCAGATTGAAGTAGCCGGTCAGGATGTAGCATTCTTTGCCAAAGGCGCCGACCTCGACGCAGCCGCTGGAGCCGCCGTTGCGGGCATCGGCCACGGACTTGCCCATGCGGATCAACTCCTGGACGATCAGGTCGCTGTTGAAGACCGAGGGCTGGCCGAAGCCGGTCCGAATGATCCGCGCCGCGCGCTTGATGAACCGGTCGGCGTTCTTCTTGCTGAGCTGGACGGAAGAGCTCGGCTGCACGAGCCGCATCTCCTCGATTACGTCCAGCATCAGGTATGTCACCTCGTTGACCCCATCGGCCCCGTCCTCCTTGAGTCCTCCCGTGTTGATCTGGGCGAAATCCGTGTACGTGCCGCTCTCGGCCGCCGTGACCCCCACTTTCGGCGGGGCGGGTTGATTGTTGAACTTGATCCAGAAGCACTCCAGCAATTCCTTGGCGCTCTCCAGGGTCAATGTCCCGTCCTCGATACCCTTGTGGTAGAACGGGTAGAGGTGCTGATCCAAACGCCCCGGGTTGAACGAATCCCACGGGTTCAACTCTGTAGTGACGCCCAGGTGAACGAACCAGTAGTATTGCAGGGCCTCCCGGAAGTTGCGCGGGGCGTGCGCCGGGACATGGGAACAGACCTCGGCGATCTGTTCCAGTTCGCTCTTTCGTTGCGGATCAGCTTCCTGTGAGGCCAGCGCCCGGGCCTTCTCGGCGTGGCGCCGGGCGAAGACGATCAGCGCGTCGGCGCAGATGAGCATGGCCTTGAGTTCTTCCTGCTTGGCATAGGCCTGCGGATCGTTCAGATAGTCCAGGGTGGCGAGACTGTATTGAATGTCCCGCTTGAAGTCAACCACGCCCTTGCGATAGATCTTGTCATCCAGCACGGTATGGCCCGGGGACCTCTGTTCCATGAATTCCGTGAGTATGCCGGCCTCATACGCAGCCTTCCACTCGTCGGTCATCTCCTGGAAGATTCGGTTCCGCATGGTGCGGCCCTGCCAGAACGGGATGATCGTGTCTGCGTAGACCTGACGGACCTGCGGGCTCACCGTGAAAGACGTCTTCTCTCGGGAGTTGAGGATATCCAGATCGGCCAGGCTGTGACAGCACAGCTCCGGATAGGTGGGCGTTGCCTTGGGGGCGTGACCCTTCTCCCCTACGATCAGTTCGCCGGCGCCGATGTGGACCGTCTTGTTCGCCATGATGTGCTTGAAGGCCAGGGCCCTGGTGACGGGGATGGATTCGCGCAGCGGGACGTCGCTCTGGTAGAACTGCGTCATCAGCTCCGCCCGCTCGCAGGAGACGTAGGGTTTGGTCTCGACGCTCTGCCTGCGGAGTTCTCTGACTCTCTCGTTCATCGTCTTAGCCACCTATCTTGACCTCGAAACCGTGCTCCCTGAGGGCGCCGGCAATCTCCTCCATCGTACCGTTGGCGGGAGGATCGGCCCGCATGAGATCGAACTCGTCGGTCAATCGCACCGACTTCTCTCGGCCCCCCCGATTATAAGGCAGGATATCAATTCTGGCGACGGTTCGCAATGATCGGACGAATTGGGCGGTGCTTTCAATGTTCTCCGCATCATCATTGAATCCCGGAATGATCGGGACCCGGATGAACATCCGCTTGCCTGCCTCGGCCAGCATCCTGATGTTGTCCAGGATTAGCTCATTGCGTACGCCTGTATACCGTTCGTGCCTGTCGGAATCCACGTGCTTCACATCGCAGAGAAACAGGTTGGCCACCTCGGCGACGCGCCGAACAAGCCCGGCTTGGGCATGGCAGGTCGTATCAACTGCTGTATGTATGTCCTCGGACCGGCATTGGTTCAGCAGCGCCAGGAGAAACTCCGGCTGCATCAGCGGCTCGCCCCCGGAGAATGTCGCCCCGCCCCCTGACTCGTCGTAGAAGATCACGTCCTTGCGGATCTCCCCCATAACCTCGGACGCGGCGGTCTGTCGCCCGATGATTTCCCGGGCACCAACCGGGCATTCAGCTATGCACGCGCCGCACAGGACGCATTTCTGAACGTCGGTCGTAGGAGTGCCGTCCAGAAGCGAGACGGCCTTCTGCCGACACACCTCTGTGCAGTGACCGCAGCGGATACACCGGTGCACGCGCAGGCTCAGTTCCGGCGACGCCTTCCAGCTCTCGGGGTTGTGACACCACCGGCACCGCAGCGGGCAGCCCTTGAAGAAGATGGTCGTCCGAATCCCGGGTCCGTCATGAATGGCGTACCTCTTGATGTCGAACACGTGCCCGACTGCGCCCGGATCGCTGGCTGCCCGGCCCGTCTGACACCTCGTCCACAGATCGCCAGATTGTTGTCTTCGGGTCTCCATCACTCGTAGAGGTCCACTGGATCGCGGCAATTCGGCCCTCATCAAGGATACACAAACGTGCCTCAAAACACAAGCAACCGCCGTTACCTCAACGGAAATGGGCATTTGCGCGGTCTTCGTCGCCTAGATTTGCCTCACGATCGGCACCTAAATGGCGGCCACTATATGAAAAAACGCGATATTTGCATGCGTCATGGGTTTTTCATATTGACACGCCAACGTTAAAATGAGTAATATAAATAGAATAGATATAAGTCATATCGGGCGACTGTACGCCGCAAGTTTACCGCACGTGTCTGGAGAGAAGGAGGAGTGTGATATGAAGCGAGCGATGGTTTTCCTTTTGGTCGTGGGGGCGGCATCGAGCGCTCTGGCAGCGCCAACGTTTTTTGTGTCCCCGAATGCGTACCCGGCCTCCGGCTTAACCAATGACTTGGCTTGGCAGGCGGCCGTCGGCAGCTTCAGCGAGGTCGACTTTGACATCCTGACTCCAGGCGCGCACCTGACGGCGATCACAGACCCATACGTGTCCATGACCACCACGTTGGGTGGCCCGGATGCCGGCAACCCGGAAGCCTTCGCCGGCAGTTGGGGCGGGGCAGCGGCTGGCTCCGTGTACGGCACCGTCTATGACATAGCTCTCTTGAACCGCGATTCCGCTGGGGCCATACACAGCGACTTCGTCTTCACGTTCGACCAGCCGGTCGCGGGCGTTGGCGCATGGCTGTACGACAACAGCGTCAATAGCGCCGAGAGCATGATCCTGCAGGTCACCGAAGCGGGCGGCGGCGTCAGTACTTCAGGCTTGCTCGAGTCGGGCAACGGAACGGACCACTTTGTGGAAGGCTTTCTCGGGGCTACTTCGACCCTGGGCATCACAGAGGCTCGCTTCATCGTGGTCGATGGGCAGGGCAATCCCGTCCAGCGGTACTTCGAGCTCGATCACCTGCAATGGGGCCAGCCGGTCCCGGTGATTCCCGCCCCAGGCGCGATTCTTCTCGGCGGCATCGGTGTCTCGTTGGTCGGCTACCTGCGGAGACGCCGCAGCCTATAGCGCACGGTTGTCTGTTGGATTTGGAAGTATCCTGGGGGATGCTTCTCCATGTGAGGAGCATCCCCTTTAGTATTGGCGAACGCACATCTTCCGAAGCTGTCTGCTGCGTCCCATTTACGATGGTCCCGCGAGTTGTTACTGTGCCTTGCGTCGAGCCGCGACTTCGATGCAGATGCCGGCTTGCGAGAATGAGTTGAGAGGACGTGCAATGCAGCCATGTTGGTTCTTTCCTGATCTTGTGCTGGTTCTTGTCTACGGGCTTGTCGGCATGATGGCGAGCGGCGCCGGGGGTGGGCAGGAGGCCGTACTACGAGCGGAGCTAGTCTATTCTCAGGATGACAGGCCAACGGCGAGTTGCCATGCCTCCACGATAGCCCAGACCTCCAACGGCGACATTGTCGCGGCGTGGTTCGCCGGGACCAGGGAGAGGGCCGAGGACGTTGGGATTTGGGTCTCGCGCCTTGGGGATGACAGGTGGTCTCGGCCTGTGGAGGTGGCCGATGGCGTGATGTCGCCCCAGAAGCGGTTTCCGTGCTGGAATCCCGTGTTGTTTCAGCCTCAGGAAGGGCCCTTGCTGCTGTTCTTCAAGGTCGGACCCAGCCCCAGCGAGTGGTGGGGCGAGTGGATGGTCTCTTTGGACAACGGCAAGACCTGGCACGACCGAAAGCGGCTGCCGGCCCACGTGATGGGGCCGATCAAGAACAAGCCCGTGCAGCTTACAGACGGCCGCATCCTCTGCCCATCGAGCAGCGAGCACCAGGGCTGGCGGGTGCACATTGAAGTAACGGCAGACCTGAAGAACTGGGAAGTCATCGGCCCACTCAATGACGGCGTGGAGATGGAAGCCATCCAGCCGACGATTCTGCAATATGCCGACGGACGGCTCCACTTTCTTTGCCGGACGCGGAATCTAGGCCGTATCGCTCAGAGTTGGTCGAAGGACGGGGGCCGCAGTTGGAGCCCGTTGACCGCAACCAGCCTGCCCAACCCCAATTCCGGGATCGACGCCGTCACGCTAAAGGACGGGCGCCAATTGCTGGTGTTCAACAACACGCCGCAGGGCCGCACACCCCTGAACGTGGCAGTCTCCTCCGACGGCGAGAAGTGGGACGTTGTGTTGACCCTTGAGGACCAGCCGGGCGAGTATTCCTACCCGGCGGTGATTCAAACCGCAGACGGCCTGGTCCACGTTACGTATACCTATCAGCGAAGGAGCATCAAGCACGTTGTCCTGAACCCCGTAGGACTCTGAAATGTCAGGCCCGGAACCACGGGCCGACTGGCCACGCGGGTGAGACGCGGCTAGTAGACCGTGGGAGAGGGTGGTGTCCGCCCGTCGAAGCCGTAGCATCGACAGGCCATGAATGTCTTGATCGTTCTGCCGAATCGGTCGCGAATGTCGATCGGATGGGCCTCCACTTGGGCAAAGGCACCGGCAAGTCGCTCCGGCATGCTGGTTGCACTGACATAGACCGCATCTTGGCCGCGCAACTCTTCCAGACCCTGCCAGATGTCGTACTGGTTCATACGACGACCCAGGTTCACACAGTACGTTCTGGGCTGGCCCTCGACATAGAAGGCCAATTCGGATGCGGTCATGTAGTGGTCGGAGAAGACGAACACGGGCTGCTCCATGCCGTCCATGAGACGTGTGACCTCGGCGCCGAGCTGCTTCCAGCCGATGAGTCTCTTGAAAGGATTGGCGTTTTCAGGCAGGGGAATGTTCAAGGTCACAAAGGGAAGATGCAGCAGGAGCGTGCCCGCCGCCGGGATAATCAGCCCTATGCCAACCAGCCGCTTGAAGTGGCCATTCAAGAACCGATAGCGGTGCACCAGGAAGTCGGCCAGCGGGATGAGCCCGGCCAGCCAGGCGCCCAACGGCCAATTGGCCTGGATGTTACCCTGCATACTCTTCACGAGAAACCCTGCGAGGATGGGGATCGTGACCCAGAAGCAGAACGGGTCCCGGCGGCGATGCTTGATGAGCAGGTACAGCATCAGCACGCACACGATGGGAGTCACGGCCCCCAGTTGGCCGCCCACGAAATCGAGCAGGCTCCCGGGCGAGAAAACCAACCCTTCACCTGCCTTTGTATGGCCCAAGTCGTGGCGGAACATTACCCAATCGTGCCGACTATTCCAGATGATAACAGGTGCGAAGAAGACGAAGCTGAGCGCGAAACCCAGATATGGCCCGGGCGTGCGCAGCCGCAGGCGGCCTTGGCGTGTGGTGACGAGCAGAAGGCAGGCAGGAAGGTAGAGAAACGCAATGGCGTACTTGGAAAGCAGGCCCAGGCCGAGTGAGCAGGCCAGCAGCAGCCAATCGGCTGCCGCTCCCCTCGACCAGGCGCGGTGGAGGAAGTAGAGCGACAGGAGCCAGAAGAATATGAGCGGGGTATCAGGTGTCATGCCTATGCCGAAAGCAGAGAAGAGGGGTACCGTCTGCAACAGCAGAGCCGCCGTGACACCAACCTTCCGGTCGTACAGCCGAGCGCCCAAAAGGTACATGACTATGCTGGAACACAGAGACAGCACCGCAGCCATAAAGCGAACGCCCAGTACGGTGTCGCCAAAGAGAAGCGTGCCGGCCCGGATCAAGTAAGCCACGCCGGGCGGCTTCGAGTAGTAACACAAATCCAGGCGGCGCGACCATTCCCAGTAGTGTGCCTCGTCGCCGCTCAGGTCCGGACAGGCGCAGGCCATGATTGCCAGTCGCACGCCCGTCAATACCAATAGCAAGATGACAGCGCGGCGCAGATAGCCCGGCCACGCGCGGGCCGACGCCCGGAAGAGGGTATCGAATTCGTCAGTATCACGGACCACAGATCAAGTTTGCCCGAAGGACGAGGCATTGGCCAGCAAAAAGAGTAAACGCCCGCCCGCGACAGACGTATCTACTTACGGCCCTGCAACCGACGCTGGCTAAGGGCCGGCCGGTGTGGAGCAGTTGGGACTGGCAATCGGATAGACAGCGTGGTAGAACCTCCTTCATGAAACCAAGCTACGTGGCAAGATACCACTCTCGCAAGCCGGCACTTCCGGCCTGGCAGATATTGATTTTGATCGCAAGCATTTTGCTAGGCTATCACATTGCTGTGTTCGCCATGGGGAGGAATTTTCGGGAGGTCGTGCCCCAGCGGGTCTATCGGTCGGGCCAGCCGGATCCCGACCAGCTCCGGGCGTGGATTCGGCGGTACAAATTCAAGACCATCGTGAACCTGCGTGGCCCCAATTCCCCGCTGGCGGCGGAGGAAGAGGCAATTGCCGCAGCGACAGGGGTGGACATCGTGTATATCGAGCTCAGTGCGTTTCGATTGGTCCCCAGCGATCAACTGAAGCACGTGATCGAGGTGCTGGAGACTGCCAAGCAGCCGATATTGTTCCACTGTAACCACGGAGTCGATCGCTCAGGTACGATCAGCGCCATTGCAGCCTGGTTGCTCGGAGGGCAACCCTATCGCCGCGCCAAGTGGCAGGCTTATGTTCCACCCGGTCCCTGGAAACACAGAAACGGCTCCAGCCATATCAGTGACCTGTTCGACGTCTATGAGGACTACTGTCGAGCACGCGAGTTGGACTGCGGTGATCCCGCCTGTTTCCGATACTGGGCCGAGAATGTCTACAATCCGCAGCGCTATCTGGCGGGGCCCCGTGCTGGCCGCGAAGTCGGTGCGGAGCGGATGCCGTCGAGTGCGGCGCCTGGAGGTGTTGGGGACCGCTCCGCCCGAGCCAATTCGAGGTAGTCCTGGGCCAAGTCTGCGCATCGGCAGGAGTCCCATCCCTCGGCCGTCATGTCGCTGGATGTCCTTCGTCGATCATTTCGCTTGAAGCGGAGGCTTTCCGTCGGATTGACCAAACTGCCGGCGGCGTTCTGCGTACTACGTAGAAGGTGGCTGCAATGGGCCGGCATGAGCGAGGACGGCTCGCTGCACCCCAGGCAGGTGCGCGGACTCGATGGCGCGGCGTTGTGTTTGATCTGCAGATGCGGACGCGGCTATCCAGGGAAGGAGAATAGAGATGATCGACACGGAGACCATCGGCGAAATCGCCTACGATATAGCACACCGGGGTTCTTCACACCAATTCGGATATCCGGAAGCAGATTTCAGAGAGAAACCCATCTGGCAGAAGCTCCGGGCCTTGGGCACGCGGCTCTGGCTCGACACGGCTGACTCTGACGAGGCGGAGAGACTGTGGTGCTCGGAGTTCGAGGCGTTGACCACGAATAACACGCTGCTGAACAGAGAGATCCAGAAGGGCACCTATGATGAGCTCATGCACGAGGTCGTCCAGGCCATTCGACAGACGGCGCCGGGTGTCGATGAGCGGCGGCTGATTTTGGAGACCGGGTTTGTGCTGAATGCTCACCACGGCCTCAGGCTCGTCGAAACGTTTGATGCGCACGTCAGCGTGGAGCTTCACACGGATCTCGGCGCCGACGTGGCCGGTTCCGTGGCCTATGGCGAGCGGTACTTCGACGTCTGCCCCGAGCGATTTTACGTGAAGGTGCCGCTGACGCCGGCCGGAGTGCTGGCGGCGCGCAGACTCGGCCACGCCGGCGTTCCCATCAATCTCACCTTGGGTTTTTCGGCCCGGCAGAACTACCTGGCCGTCTTGCTGGCCCAGCCGCGTTTTGTGAACGTTCTCATGGGGCGACTGAATGCCTTTGTTGTCCGCAACGGCCTTGGCGATGGCCGGAACGTGGGCGAAAAGGCCGCGCTGGCCACGCAGAGGGAGTTGTTGCGACTCCGTGACGCCGGAAGAACGCGCAGTCTGTTGATCGGCGCGAGCATGGGCGAAGGGGCCCAGGTCCCTGCTCTGGCGGGACTCGATGTCTTCGTAATGCCGACGAAGGTTGCCGCGCAATACGAGGCACAACCGGCTGGACAGCTTTCCTCCCAGGTCGGGAATGACCTGCCGGTTCGCTTGGCAGAGGGAGTGTTCCTCTCCGACCTCAACGCGACGACTCTCTGGGATGTCCCGAAGAGGTTCAAAGACAGCGTCGATGAGCTTCTGAACCAGAGTGTTGACGATCTGGGGCCCGAGGATCTGCAGGCGTATTTCGCTCAGGCCGGCTTCCCCGATTTGTTGCCACAGTGGTCCGACGACGACATCTGCAATGCAGCCGCCGACGGCGAGATCCCGATCTTCGACAGGTGGACGGACAGGCTCGCCCGTGGCGAGATCGGGCTGGATGCCCTGATGAATCTCAGCGCGCTCCAGTCCTTCGCGACGGAGCAGAAGGCTTTGGATGATCGTATTCGGTCGCTGATCTAATCCCCAAGCGTCCGACCTATCGGAGAGTCCGCGTCGCTCATGCACGATCTTGGGCGCCTCCTTTTGTGTGGCTGCCGTGTGTTGTTGCGGATACAATGACAGTCGGGTCGTTTGTGGCGTGCCTGTAGGGCATAACCCGCGGGCATTCCGTTCGCGACACGCGTGACGCTTCGTGGCGTCACTACGAACGGTAGTTCGTGCGACTGGGGTGCGGTATGGTAGGGATTGTCTCCAAGCCCGATGCGCATCGGAAGCTGGAAATCCTCAGTGCGGACGCCCAGTACGATTTGGCCTGCGCCTGTGGAACCGCCCGCGATGACAGCCGGCGGCGCGGCGCCGACGGACGGTGGATTTACCCCGTTACGTTGCCCAACGGGGGCCGGAGCGTTCTCTTCAAGACGCTGATATCGAATGTCTGTAGCAATGATTGCAGATATTGTCCGCTGAGAGAGCAGCAGGATATTCGCCGGTGTACGCTTGGCCCCGAAGAGACGGCCAGGATATTCCTCGACTACCACGCGCAGCGGAAGGTCTTCGGTTTGTTTCTCAGCTCGGGCGTGGTTGGCTCGCCCGACGCCACGATGGACCGGCTCACCGCCACGGCCCGGCTGCTGCGCCGGAAGCATGGCTTCAAGGGTTACATTCATCTGAAGGTTATCCCTGGGGCCAGTGCCGCGGCTATCGAGGAAGCGGTCTCGCTCGCCAGCGCCGTGTCTCTGAATATCGAAACGCCGGGCAAGAGCAACCTGGCCCGTCTTTCACAGAAGAAGGACTACATCCGCGATATCATCGAGCCGATCAAGTTCATCAGCCGGCTGACGACGCGAGGGGCCAAGTTCGCAAAGGTCAAGCAGACCACTCAGTTCATCGTGGGGGCGGCCGGAGAATCGGACGCCGAGATCGTCAAGTACATGGGCGGCCTGTATGACCGGCTCCACATGCACCGGGTCTACTTCAGCGCGTATCAGAGAGACGCCGGGGACAGTTCCCTGGAGGCTGAGCAGTCAGGCTCATCCAATGCGGCCGACATCTTCATGCGCGAACATCGGCTCTACCAAGTGGATTTCCTGATGCGCAAGTACGCCTTCAAGGATACTGACATCGTGTTCGGTCCCCGTGGAGAGTTGTCGCTGGATGCCGACCCCAAGGAGGTTTGGGCGCTGAATCATCCGGGTTTCTTTCCCGTGAATGTGAATCGGGCCTCGAAGATCGAATTGCTGAGGGTGCCCGGCCTGGGTCCTCTGACGGTCAATCGTATCGTCCGCCTGCGCCGAATACAGCGTCTGGCGCGCCTGGAGGACATAGATCCCGTCGGTGTCCGGCTCAAGAAGGCCGGCAAGCATCTGGTCTTCTGAAGTTTTTCGTTGTCAAGGGGCGTTGGCTCATTATAATTCGCTGGCTAATCCAGGCGCAGATGGGTGCTCTTGCATATCCTGGCGACGAAAGCCCGATCCCTTCGGCGGGCTCAGAGCGGGGTTGTATGGGACAAGCTCTGACGCGGGCGGGGACGCCCAGGATATGAAAAGGAGGTGAAAATGCAGAGTATGGTTCCGTCGAAGGTCTTCTTGACCAAGGGGGTCGGGAGGCACAAGTATCAACTCAAGAGCTTCGAGGAAGCGCTGAGAGAAGCCGGTGTGGCGCAACAGAACCTGGTGCAGGTCTCGTCGATTCTGCCGCCCAAGTGCAAGGTCATCAGCCGCGAGAAGGGCCTGGACGCGCTGACCCCGGGAGAGATCTGCTACTGTGTCATGGCGCGCGCCGACACCGACGAGCACGGCCGGCTGGTCGCTTCTTCGGTGGGCATTGCTGTCCCCAAAGACGGTCGCAAGTGGGGTTACCTCAGCGAGGTCCACGGCCACGGCATGGATCAGCGCGAAGCAGCCGATCTCGCGGAGGACTTGGCCGCCGGTATGCTGGGAACCACCATCGGACTTGAAGTGGACCCGAATAAGGCATGGTCGGAGAAGGAGCAGGTCTACAAGTCCAGTGGCCTGATCATCCGGACTTCGAACATCACGCAGACCGCGCGGGGCCAGAGAGACCTTTGGACCACCACCGTCGCGATCGCCATGTTCCTGTTCGACCGATAGGGGTGCTCGTCGCGCATCTCACATGACGCAAGACGAGCGACGTGGGACTATGGACGACGCAGCCAATTTCGGGGCCTTGCCGCCTGAGCACTCCCGCCGGAGCGATGCCAAGATCGTGGTCGTTCCCGTTCCGTTCGACGGCACAAGCACCTGGAAGAAGGGCGCGGACAGAGGGCCGCAGGCGATCATTGATGCCTCAGCCAACGTTGAGTTGTACGATATCGAGACCGATTCGGAGGTCTGCCTGCGAGGCATATTCACCGACGCGCCGGTCGATGCCGGGTGCTCTCCCGAGGAAATGGTCGCGGCGGTCCAGGAGCGGGTCGAGCAGCACCTTGAAGACAACACGTTCGTCGTCACCATAGGCGGCGAGCATTCGGTCAGCATCGGCGCAGTGCGGGCCTTGGCCGCCAGGTTTCCCGGCATGTCCGTCTTGCAGCTCGACGCACACTCCGATCTGAGGGACGAGTACGAGGGATCGAAGCTCAATCACGCATGCGTGATGGCGCGGATCAAGGAGATCTGTCCCGTCGTCCAGGTAGGCATCCGCAGCATGGATGCTTCCGAGAAGCCGTTTGTCGATCCAGACCGCGTCTTCTTCGCCAAGGATATTTGGGATCGGACCGATTGGATCGACCGTGTTGTTGCCCAATTGACCGACCAAGTGTATGTGACAATTGATCTGGATGTCTTCGACCCGTCGATCATGCCGTCCACCGGGACGCCCGAGCCGGGAGGGCTACTGTGGTACGATGTCCTGACGCTGCTCAGAGCGGTGTGCCGCCGCAAGAGCGTTGTGGGTTTCGATGTCGTTGAGCTGTGCCCGATAGCGAACAACTGGGCCCCCGACTTCCTGGCGGCGAAACTGATCTATCAGTTGTTAAGCTACAAGTTCCGAGGTTGATATGAACAAGCAGGACCTACTCAAAGACTTCGTCGAGCACATCGATATCAAGGCCTTCGACTCGACGCCGGTGATCGACGCCATGCGGAACATGTCGTTCACCGCCAGGGATACGGCCCGAGCGGCCGACATCCTGAACACGATGATCGAAGACAAGGATTGCACGATCATCTTGTGCCTCGCAGGCAGCACCAGCGCAGCCGGCTGCATGCAGATCTACGTGGACATGGTCCGTAATAACATGGTCGATGCCATCGTCGCGACCGGCGCCACCATCGTGGATATGGACTTTTTTGAGGCCATCGGCTTTCGGCACTATAAAGGCACCCCCTTTGTGGACGATAATAAGCTCAGAGAGCTGTACATCGACAGAATATATGATACGTACATCGACGAAGAACAGCTCCAGGTTTGCGACGAAACCGTCAAGACGATAGCAGACGGTCTGGAGAAGAGGCCCTATTCGTCGCGGGAGTTTATCCGGGAAATGGGCAAGTATCTCGTCAAGCACGCCCAGAAGAAAGACTCGCTGGTCCAGACGGCCTATGAGCACGACGTGCCCATTTTCTGTCCGGCTTTTTCTGATTCCAGCGCGGGTTTCGGCGGTCAAGTTCAAGGGTTAGCTATT